>DATGTB010000055.1:0-11202 GCA_035302065.1 Paenalcaligenes sp.
GCCCCGCTGAGGTCCCGACAGAGGCTCAATAGCCTTGCTGATCGGGGTTATTTTTTCATCATGTCGAAGAACTCGTCATTGGTTTTGGTGGAGCGAATCTTGTCGAGGATAAACTCCATGGCCTCAATCTCATCCATATCATGGATGAATTTGCGCAGCACCCAGGTTTTTTGTAGCACATCAGGGGCTATCAGCAGCTCCTCACGGCGGGTACTGGTTTTATTGAGGTTGATGGCTGGATAGACCCTTTTTTCTGCCAGGCGTCGCTCGAGGTGAATTTCGGAGTTACCTGTGCCCTTGAACTCCTCGTAAATTACCTCGTCCATGCGGCTACCCGTCTCTATCAGGGCGGTGCCTATGATGGTCAAAGAGCCCCCTTCCTCGAGATTGCGGGCCGCACCAAAGAAGCGCTTGGGTCGTTGCAAGGCATTAGCATCCACGCCGCCAGTCAGCACCTTTCCCGAGGCGGGCACAACGGTGTTATATGCACGGGCCAGGCGGGTAATGGAATCCAGCAAAATGACCACATCTTTTTTCAGCTCTACCAGACGTTTGGCCTTTTCGATGACCATTTCTGCTACTTGTACGTGACGTGTGGCAGGCTCATCAAAAGTGGATGCCACCACCTCGCCGCGTACTGTGCGTTGCATTTCCGTGACCTCCTCTGGGCGTTCATCCACCAAGAGGACAATAACGACAGAGTCGGGATAATTGGTAGTGATGGCATGAGCAATATGCTGCATCATGACGGTCTTGCCGGATTTTGGACTGGCGACGATCAATGCACGCTGGCCTTTGCCTATGGGGGCAAAGATATCGAGAATGCGGCCAGTGATGTTTTCCTCGCTTTTTATATCGCGCTCGAGCACCATCCGCTGATCCGGATGCAGAGGCGTCAGGTTTTCAAACATGATTCGATGTTTGATGGCCTCGGGCTGCATGCCGTTGACCTTGTCTACCTTGACGAGGGCAAAATAGCGCTCACCATCCTTGGGCGTACGTACCTCCCCCTCTACAGAATCACCTGTATGTAAATTGAAACGACGGATCTGGGAAGGCGAGATATAAATATCATCAGTGCTGGCCAGATAGGATGTTTCCGGAGAGCGTAAAAAGCCAAAGCCGTCAGGCAAAACCTCGAGCACACCATCACCAAAAATCCGTTCGCCCTGTTTGGCGCGATTTTTCATGATGGCAAACATGAGCTCTTGTTTGCGCATGCGACTGGCGTTATCAATATTAAGGCTTGCAGCCATTTCGAGCAGCTGCGAGACGTGCAGTGCTTTGAGTTCGTTGAGATGCATTTGAGAAGAAGAAGGGGTTTTGCGTGTGCAAGCGGGTCTGTTGACAAGACCCGCAGAAACCTGGTTTATGATGATTAGATGGAATTATTATAGAGACTCGTCGAGGAACTGATAGAGTTGCGCCTTGGAAAGGGCACCCACTTTGGTTTCACTGACCGCACCGTCCTTGAACAACATGAGGGTGGGAATACCACGCACTCCGTATTTGGCTGCAGTGTCAGGATTTTCATCGACGTTAACTTTAGCTATGGTAACACGATTTTCGTAATCTTTTGCAGCCTCATCCAGTATGGGCGCAATCGCCTTGCAAGGACCGCACCAAGCAGCCCAAAAGTCAACCAGGACGGGTGTGTTAGATTGTAGTACATCATTTTCAAATGATGCATCAGTTACATTTTTAATGGAATTGCTCATGACTGGATCTAGTTTCAGGTTAAGTAGTTACTTTACAAACTATAAGAGATGAGACTCGGTTATTACAATGTCATAACCGGGCTTTAGGCCTGGAAGTGTTGTTGTTTAAACACAGCGTTATTACTCCAAGGCAAACTGTCAACGGTTTGTAGGAGCATTATGACATGATTCGATGTAAGGTGGTTTTTTTTAATACTATGCTAATTATACGTGTTTCACATCAATCTGTGCGAGTAGAAATTTGAGCACTTCATACGATGAACATTCCATACAGGTCCTCAAAGGGCTAGAGCCGGTACGCCAGCGTCCTGGCATGTATACCCGGACCAATCATCCGCTACATATTCTCCAGGAGGTCATAGACAACGCCGCTGATGAGGCGCTCGCCGGGCATGCCTCCACTATTTCAGTGCAGATACACGAGGATGGCAGTTTCTCCATTGAGGATGATGGCCGGGGGATCCCAGTGGGTAATCACCCGCAGGAAAATATTCCGGTAGTCGAGCTGGTGTTTACGCGTTTGCATGCTGGGGGCAAGTTTGACAAGCAGATCGGGCAAGCATATGCATTTTCTGGTGGCTTGCACGGGGTTGGGGTTGCCGTGACCAACGCTTTGTCCACGCGGTTAGAGTGCACCGTGTGGCGCGCCGGCCAGGAGCATCATATTGCTTTTGAGCAGGGGCAGGTGGTCGAGCCATTGCATGTGACAGGCAGCCGTGTGGCCAAGCGCCGCCAGGGTACGTTGATTCGGGTCTGGCCGGACGCCCGCTTTTTTGATAGCCCTCAGGTCCCCAAGGCCGAGCTCAAGCAGGTCTTGCGCAGTAAGGCAGTGTTACTCGATGGCGTTAGTGCCCAGCTGCACGATCAGCCCGATGGGCAGGAGTACCATTGGCAGTATAAAAATGGCATGCCGGATTATCTGCTGGAGCGGCTCGATGAGGCTGAGCTGATTTTGCCTTTATTCGTGGGTGCGCATGAGGCCGATGGGCGGCAAGGGCAGGATGCCGCCGGTGAGGGTGCTCAATGGGCGGTCGCCTGGACCGCTGAAGGGCCGTTGGTGCGTGAGTCATTTGTCAACCTCATTTCCACGCCTGCAGGCGGTACGCATGAGGCGGGATTGCGAGATGGGTTGTATCAGGCGATTAAAAGCTTTATTGAGCTTCACGGGTTGATGCCTAAAGGCGTTCGTTTATTGGCTGAGGATGTCCTGGCTCGAGCCAGCTTTATCCTTTCGGCAAAAATGCTGGATCCGCAGTTTCAGGGTCAAATCAAGGACAGACTGACCAGCCGGGAGGCTGTCCGCATGGTCAGCCACCCCGTTCGACATGCTCTGGAGTTGCGCTTGCATGCCAATGTCGAGGAGGGCAAGCGTTTGGCCGAGTTGGTCATTGCTCATGCGCAGGCCCGGATCCGTAGCAGTCAGCGTATTGCACGACGTAGACGGTCCGGCGTGGCAGTATTGCCCGGTAAACTGACAGACTGTGAAACAGATGAGATGCAGCGTCGCGAGCTATTCCTGGTTGAGGGGGACTCAGCGGGGGGCTCCGCCAAAATGGGTCGGGACAAAACTTTTCAGGCGATTTTGCCGCTGCGTGGCAAGGTGCTTAACTCCTGGGAGGTAGATGCCGACCGTTTATTTGCCAATCAGGAAATTCATGACATTTCGGTGGCGATCGGGGTAGACCCTCATACTTTGGATAATACGCCGGATTTATCGGGTTTACGCTATGGTCGCATTTGCATTTTATCGGATGCGGATGTGGATGGTGCGCATATACAGGTCTTGCTGCTGACTTTGTTTTTCCGTCATTTTCCCGCCCTGATTGAGGCAGGTCATATTTATATTGCCCGCCCGCCCTTGTTCAGGGTGGATGTACCACGAATTGGCAAGCGTGCCGCCCGCAAGCTTTATTGTCTGGATGAGCAGGAGCTGGAATCCACACTGGATAAACTCAGCAAAGAAGGGGTTGATGAGAAACGTTGGGCTGTGAGCCGATTCAAGGGTCTTGGAGAGATGAACGCAGAGCAATTGTGGGAGACCACCATGTGCCCGGACACACGCCGCTTGCAGCGGGTCAACTTTGACGGGCTGGGGATCGAGGGCACCCGTGAGATCTTCAATATGCTGATGGGCCGGGGAGAGGCGTCGCAACGCCGTAGCTGGCTTGAGCAAAAGGGCAACCTGGCGGATGTGGATCTTTAATTACCGAGCAGACGATGACAGAACAGCAGACGATGGATATACATGAAAATGAGGACGCCCTGGAGTTGGCCCGTTTTGCAGAGCAGGCCTATCTGGATTATGCCATCTCCGTAGTGCGGGGGCGTGCTTTGCCGGACGTGACTGATGGTCAGAAACCCGTGCAAAGACGTATTTTATATGCGATGCAGGCGATGGGACTGGGGGCTGAAGCCCGACCTGTCAAATCAGCTCGGGTCGTTGGGGATGTGCTGGGTAAATACCATCCACATGGAGATCAGGCCGCTTATGATGCCATGGTGCGTATGGCCCAGGACTTTGTGCTGCGCTACCCATTAATTGAGGGGCAGGGTAATTTTGGTTCACGTGATGGGGATAATGCGGCAGCCATGCGTTATACCGAGGCGCGTCTGACGGATTTTGCGCAATTACTATTGGCTGAGCTTAACGAAGGCACGGTCGAGTTTATCCCCAATTATGATGGCAGCCAATCTGAACCGGCGGTATTGCCGGCGCGTTTGCCCATTGTTCTGTTGAACGGCGCAGCAGGCATTGCTGTCGGCATGGCAACAGATATACCACCGCATAACCTGACTGAGGTGGCGCAGGCGTGTGTTGCCTTGCTCAAGGATCCAGATTTGCCCGATGAGGCATTGTGGGAGTATGTGCGTGGACCCGATTTCCCCGGCGGGGGACAAATCATCACTGCAGCCAAGGATATACAACGCATATACACACAGGGCCGTGGGGTGATTAAGGTACGGGCGCGTTGGCGATTTGAGGAAATGGCCCGCGGGCAGTGGCAATTGATAGTTGAGCAGTTGCCACCCAATACCTCATCGCAAAAGGTATTAGAGGAAATAGAGGAAAAAACAAATCCACGCATGAGAGCGGGCCGCCGTTCATTGACGAATGAGCAACAACAGCTGCGGGCATTGATGCTGAGCATGTTGGAGACTGTGCGTGATGAGTCCAACAAGGACGAGGCGGTGCGCTTGGTGTTTGAGCCCAAAAGCAGCCGTATCGACCGGGACGAGTTTGTGGAGATGTTGCTGGCCAATACCAGCATGGAATCAAATTACAGCATCAATCTGGTTAGCATTGACACTCAGGGGCGGCCCAAGCAGACGCCTTTGCGCGATATGTTGGAGGATTGGCTGAGCTTTAGGCGCGATACAGTGCGTCGCCGTACACAGCACCGTCTGGACAAGGTCAGTGATCGCATTCATGTGCTCGAAGGGCGCATGGTGGTGTATCTGGATGTGGATGCCGTGATTCGGACCATTCGGGATGCTGATGAGCCCAAAGTTGATTTGATGCGCACCTTTGCATTAACTGAGCGCCAGGCCGAGGACATACTCGAGATGAGATTACGGCAATTAGCGCGTCTCGAAGGCATCAAAATCGAACAGGAGCTGGAAAAACAACGCCAGGAGCAAGCCAAATTGGAAAGACTCCTTAACAGCGCAGCAACTTTTAAACGGTTATTGATACAAGAAATAGAAACTGATGTTAAAAAGTTTGGAGATGAACGCCGTACGTTGATCCAGGAGGCCGAGCAGGTGGTGCTGGAAACACAGGTGCTCGATGAGGCCGTGACTGTACTCATCTCCGAGCAAGGTTGGCTGCGACGTCGGCAGGGACACGAACTTGATTTGAGTAATACCCAATTCAAAAGCGGGGATGCCTTTTATGATGCGGTAGAGTGTCGCAGTGTCGATGAGCTGATTGCCCTGGGCACAGATGGGCGCAGCTATAGTGTGTCGGTACATGAGCTGCCGCCCGCGCGTGGGGATGGGCAGCCCATCACTGCATTTATTGATGTGGCGCCAGAGACACAAATCGCCCACATGGTGGCGGGTCCTGCTGCGCAGCGTTTTGTGTTGGGGGTAGAGCAAGGCTTTGGCTTTGTGACCACGCTGGCAGATATGCATACCCGGCAGCGGGCGGGCAAACAATTCGTCACGGTCCATGATGCTGAGTCCTTGATGCGTCCTTTGTATTTGCAGCCAACGGATACAGCAATTGCCTTGCTGACAGAAAAGAACCGTTTTTTGGTGGTGGATCTGGATGAATTACGCATGCTCAAGGCAGGTGGTCGGGGCACTATCCTGATTAATCTGGATGAGGGCGATCGATTGCTGCAGTGGGCAGGGGTCGGTCCGGAGGGGGTGCAGATATGTGGTCTGTACCGTCGCCGCAAGGATTATTGCTGGGTTTTTGATGAAAAGGAGATAGCGCCTTACAGAGGGCGCCGTGCGCGTAAAGGACAGGTTTTATCACGTCGGATTCAAAACCCGGTATTGATGCGGGTTCCAATACAAGAGTCTGATTAATATGGCAATTCAGTAAAAGAGATTATTATGAGTTTTAAAGTTCGGGTTGAGCCCCTGGGGGTGAGCTTTACGGTCAAAGCGGGGCAAAGCGTGCTGGACGCCGCTTTGGAGGCCAAGATACTATTACCCTACAGCTGTCGTGGCGGAACCTGCTCGAGCTGCATGGCCAAGGTGATTTCAGGTAGCTTTGAGGCCGGGCCTGCTCCGGAACAAATCCTTATGCCCGAGGAGCTGCAGGCGGGTTATAGTTTGATGTGCCAGGCTCATCCTGGCAGTGATATGGTAATTGAGTCGCCGCAGGCCAGTATCATGGCAGATATTGAGGTGCGCAAAATGCCCGCACGGGTGTTGACGCTGACGCCCCTGATTGATGATGTCATGCAGATCGAGCTGCAGCTGCCAGCAGGTCAGTCAGTCAACTATTACCCGGGGCAGTACCTCAATATCCTGTTGCGTGACGGTTATGAGCGCAGTTACTCCATGGCCAATCCGCCGCGTGCAGATAATACAGTGCAATTGCATATCCGGCACATGCCGGGCGGATTGTTTACGGATCAGGTGTTCGGAGTTGGGGAGGTGGCGTTAAAGGAGCGTCAGATCGTGCGTACTGAATTGCCGCTGGGGACTTTTTATTTACGCGAGGAGTCCCAAAAACCAATTATTTTCCTGGCCAGTGGCACCGGCTTTGCGCCCATCAAGGCCATGGTCGAGCATATGCGGGAGCAGGGGTTGCAACGACAGGTCCGTTTCTACTGGGGCGGTCGTCGGCCCAGGGATCTCTATATGTCCGAGCTGGCAGGGCAATGGGCGCAGGATTTTGAGGATTTTGAATTTATCCCGGTCGTATCGGAGGCGCAGCCTGAGGATGAGTGGACGGGCCGAACCGGTTTTGTTCATAGCGCTGTCATGGAGGATTTGCCAGATTTATCCCAATGGGAGGTTTATGCCTGTGGCAATCCACAGATGGTAGAGGGGGCCCGGCGTGATTTCATTCGCCAGTGTCAGTTGCCAGAGGAGGCCTATTATGCAGATGCCTTTACGTCCGAGGCAGACAAGGCCAGTGAGTAATGACACCTAGAGGTGGTATAAGCGCATGAAAGTAGCCGTTTTAGGGGGTGGGGTAGTCGGTGTGGCCACAGCATGGTGGCTACGGCAGGCTGGTTTTGATGTGAGTGTTATTGAGCGTCACCCCGAGGTGGCTGCCGAGACCAGCAGGTACGGTGGCGGATTGATTTCGGTAGGGCATGCGCGTCCCTGGGCACGGCCTGGCATGCCCCTGGAGCTCTTGCAGGGGATATTCCACGAGCACGCTCCGCTGGTTTTCAAACCCCGACTCGACCCCCGGCAGTGGCGCTGGCTCTTGGCTTCAATTCAGCAAAGCATGCCTGCCCGGGCTCATGATAATTTTTTGCACATGGTGCGGCTAGCAGAATATAGTCAGCAGCAGTTGCAACGGCTTGCTGACGAACTTGATATATCGTTCGAGCAGCGCCATTGTGGGGTATTGACCATCTACCGGCGCCAAAAGGTCCTCGAGCACGCCGAATACACCCTGGATAGGTTGCGCGATTTGGGCGTAGACCGGCGTTTACTCAGCGCTGCTGAGGTGTTGGAGCTAGAGCCGAGCCTCGAGCAATTACAAGGGACCATTGTGGGGGGAGACTATACGGGGCTGGATATGGTTGGCGATGCTCACTTGTTTACCCAGCAGCTGGCTCAGGCTGCAGAAAAGCAAGGGGTGCAGTTTTTTACCCAAACAGAAATTAGTCGGCTGCTGTGTCGTGAGGGCAAGGTGTGTGCCGCCGAGGTTGTATTAGCGGATGGCCGCTATGCGCAGCTGGAGTTTGATCACTTTATCATCGCCCTTGGCGCTCATTCTGGTTTATTATTGGAATCACTGGGCCTGCCCAACTGGCTCTGGCCAGTAAAAGGCTATAGCGCATTATTTGATTTGCTAGAGCCGCAGTTAGCGCCATCTGTGGGGGTTTATGATTTGGAGCAAAGGCTCAGTTACGCACGTATGGGGCAGAGTTTACGTATTTCGGGCTTTGCTGATTTTAGTGACAGGAATCGCGTCCTGAACGATTATCGCTGTCGGCTGCTGACTAGAAAGGCAGCCATTTTTGCACCCGCCATTGATACCGGAGCACCGGTTTTTTGGGCCGGGGTGCGCTCGGTGACCCCTTCCGGGGTACCTTTGGTTGGACGTACCAAAATTTCCAACCTCTACCTCAATGCGGGTCATGGTAATCTGGGCTGGACGATGGGGGTAGGCGCAGCAAAGGCGTTAGCAGAGATGGTTGCTGGTTGTCGCCCAGAGCTTGATTTCCCTTTTTTGATATAAAGACTATGAAAAAATACATCCGAAAAAATTCTGTAAGGGCTGTTTTTGGTGCTATTGCTTGTACCGCCTTGCTTGGCTTATCTGCTACTGCCATGGCAGCAACGGAGATTCAGCTTTGGCACTCATTAAATGAGCACAATAGCAGGGTGTTTGATCAACTGGTCAAAAAGTACAATCGCCAGCAGTCCGATAATAAAGTAGTTGTGCAGGACTTTTTGAACGAGGAGGCATTGGATCAGGCGCTGGCCATGGTGGAAAAGGAAAAGCGCCCTCATTTGGTGCAATTGCCTGAGACGACCGGGCTTGATGATGTCGCTACACGGACTTATATCCGGCCCATGTACCAGTTGCTAGCCAATCAGCCCATGACCGAGGCAACCTGGTTTTTGCCCAAGGAAAATAACTTTTTACATGATCGTCAAGGCCGTTTGTTGGCGCTGCCCCTGATGGCGGAGGTACCGGTCATGTTTTACAACGTCGAGGCGTTTGAAAAAGCCGGGATTCCAGAGAATAAACCCAGTCGTGCCTGGAGTGAACTCCAAAGTCAGCTCGTGCAGGTTGCCAATAACGCGACCCGCCGCTGTCCGATAACCTCGGATCAGCCTGTCTCTATTAATCTGGAAAACCTGGCAGCGGTCAATAAGCAGTTTTTTGCCAATGGAAATGGACAGCAAAAAGGCTTTAATTTCAATTCTCTTTATGTGCGGCATTTATCCACCATGATCAGCTGGGTACGCAGTGAAATCATGACCAAGCCCGAGTTCAATGAGCTTGCTACTCAGCGTTTTGCCCAGGGCGAGTGTGGTGCCTTGCTCTCTAACTCTGGAAATTTGGGCGCGTTTTTACAGCAGTCGGATCTCAAGTTCTCAGTGACCGGTTTGCCCTATTATCCCCAGGTGACTGAAACTCCAGGTAATCCGTTTGTCACCGGCAGTGGTTTATGGGCCATCGCAGATCATGATTCCGATGAGGATGCGGCCGCCGCTGATTTTCTGGGTTGGCTTGCGCAGCCTGAACAGGCAGCGACCTGGTATCAGGAAACCGGCTTTTTGCCTCTGACCAAGGAAGCCTTTGAGCGCACGGACGCTTCTTATTATGCGCCTGTAGTGGATTGGGAGGACATCGTGGCCGTTTATAACCAAAAGCCAGAGGCCACGACCATAGGCTTTGAGGTACCTAATTACCACTTGATCAGGGCTTTGTTTAACCAAACCCTGGATGAGGCCCTCAATGGCCAACAAACAGCCATCACTGCGCTGGAGACTGCGGCAGAAAAAGCCAACCAGCTCATGGCGCAAAAATAACCATCAAGCATGCCAATGTCTAAATGACCGCTAAGGAGAATGGTGCATTGGCGTGCTGTTTTTAGCGCAGCGGATTTCCCCAAATAGTCATAAACTCAAAATTCAGCCAAGATTAAGCCTGGGTTCTTCCTGGGCTTTTTTTATGGGCGTCATATGAGGATATCGGGTTATTTTTTGGGTGCTTTGTTTTTTCTGAGTGGGTGCGTGCCCACGATGGCCAGCATCGAACCGCGGCAAACGCTATCAGCAGCCGGGCCCTTTGATTTTAATTGGCAATTATCGGGCGATCCGGAGGTCGCACCGGTACAGGTATTTAGCCATAGTCACCAAATATGGTTGCAATTTAATCAGATGGCCTATTTACCTGCCATTTTTGGGCTCAAGCAAGGACAGAGTCATGCGTTGAGCTATCAGCGTTTTGACCCTTACGTCGTGATTGAGGGTCAATGGCAGGAGCTGCTTTTTCAGGGGGGACATCTACAGGCACGGGCACGTCATGCCTCATTGGCCCAGCAGGCTCAACCCGGCCATATACCCCCTGCGACGACTGGGAAAAAGACGGCGTTAGCGGCCCAAACGGAGCAATTATCCGCGCCGTCTGCACCGGCGCCCGATGTTGTGAGTACCGCGGCCCACAAAACAAAAACTGAATCCGCATCGAGCGGCCTTAGTCTGGGTCCACTAGAGCGTACCAGCGCCGCAGACCTCCCCACTGCAGAGGAAAATAAACCAGCAAAGCAAACTACGCGTGTGGTGGCTTTGAAAAACAACAAGACATCTGTCAAGCGCTTTTCGGTGAGCCCGGCAGATGACACTTTGAGGCAGGCGTTGCAGCGTTGGGCTCAGGAGGCGGGCTGGCACTTTGGGGATCAGCATTGGGGGCTGGAGGTGGATTATCCCATTGTAAACACCGCTCAATTTGATGGCGCCTTCAGTGAGGCGGTTGGGCAGTTGCTCGATAGTGTGCGCTTGAGCACAACCCCACTACGCGCCTGTTTTTACAGTAATCAGGTCTTGCGTATTATCTCTGCCACCCAGTCCTGTCATCCCGATAGGCCGTCGGTACGCAAGGAATCATGAGGGGTCAAGGGAAATGAGAGTCTTCGTCACAGCCATGAAAAGCCTGCTACCCGTATTATGTTTTTTCCTCACGGGCTGCGCCTTGCAGGTGCAAGGCAAGCAGTTCAATGAGCGGATGGATAAGGTTAAAAAAATGCAGGCAGCGCACAAAGCGCATTTTGACCAGCAATTGCGCCTCGAAGGCGAGCAAGTCTGGACTGAACATATAGACGCTCCTTGG
>DATGTB010000056.1:0-9248 GCA_035302065.1 Paenalcaligenes sp.
CTGCGCGGCCTGCGTGCTACGGGTCAGCGTCACAAAATCATCAAAACGGATTTTGACCTCTATATTTTGTGCATAATTACCTGCCTGAGCCAAATCCTGACTCAAACGCGTACATAAATCGGTCAAAATGCCACTCAAAAGTCTTCGGTCATACAGCACATGCAAGTCCCGGCTAAAAGTGCGCTCCCGACTATGGGACTGGGCAATCCGGACAGTTTCTACCGGACTATCATCCCGACCATGGGCCACAGCAACCAACCAACGGGCATAGTTTGTACCAAAATGAGCCTGCAACAAGGCGGGTGCGGCCTGAGCCAGCTCACCCACTGTGCGAATTCCCAGCGCAAGCAGCTTTTTTTGTGTCTTGGGGCCGATCCCATTAATTACCTCCACACCCAAAGGCCAGATTCGTGCGGGTATTTCGTGTTGCGCCAGGACAGTGATCCCGCCCGGCTTTTTCAGATCGGAAGCAATTTTGGCCAAAAGCTTATTTGGCGCCACCCCGATAGAGCAACTCAATTGAGTGCTTTGATAAATTTGCTCTTGTAAAGCGCATGCTAATTGCACGCTATCCAGGGGGTGATCGCTGGCGTCCACAAAAATCTCATCTAGCCCCCGGTTTTCCATATGCGGGGTAAGCCGGGCCACGGCCTGTTTAAATCGCCGGGAATAATCCTGATATGCAGGAAAATTGGCAGGCAACAGAATTGCCTCCGGAGCGAGCTGGGCAGCCTGCATGAGTGACATCGCCGAATGCACTCCAAACGCCCGCGCCTCATAGGTAGCGGTGGTCACAACGCCACGGCCGCCGTAATTGCCCAAACGGGCAAACTCATAACTGCCATCCGGTCGCTTTTCTGGCGCATCTACCCGACGCCCCCCTACCACCACGGCCTGCCCCCTGAGCATGGGATAGCGTAGCAATTCAACAGAAGCAAAAAATGCATCCATATCAATATGCAAGATGCGCCGCGACCCGGCATCCGGATCTGCACTGTGCCCACTTTCTCTTTGTACAGTCATGGATCCATCCACATACGGGTTAATCGGGTCATGCATATTTTTACTTATATGCTTAAAATTGATGAAGTTTATAAAACAAGGCAGAGTAATAATTTTCCCTACTACAGGAGAGACTGATGCGTAAACGATTGCTCGTCGGTGCCGTGGCCGCCGCACTGTGCGTGCCCCTGATCGGCCATACCAAAACCCTGCGCTGGGCCAGCCAGGGCGATATCCTGACCCTGGACCCTCATGCACAAAACGAAGGTCTGACCATTGCTGCCAGCAGCTACGTCTATGAGCCACTGGTTGAGTATGACCAGGAGTTCAATCTTGTCCCGGCACTGGCCACTGAATGGGAGCAACCTGAACCCACCCGCTGGGTTTTCAAACTGCGAGATGGGGTGAGCTTTCATGATGGCGCCCCCTTTTCTGCCGAGGATGTGGTGTTTTCCATCCAGCGGGCCATGGCGCCGACCTCCAACTTCAAGGCCTATGTCAATGGTATCAAAGATGTCCGGGCACTGGATGATCTCACGGTCGAAATTGAAACCGATGGTCCCAATCCTGTATTGCTGCGCCAACTCACTAATGTTTTCATCATGAATAAACAGTGGGCCGAGGACAACAATGCTACGGCACCACAGGACTTCTCGGCCCAGCAGGAAACTTATTCTGCCCGCCACACCAACGGCACCGGCCCTTACCAACTTGTTTCACGTGAAGTCGATGTGCGCACCAGCTTTGAGGAAAACCCCAACTGGTGGAATCAGGATAACAAGCCGGGTAATGTGACTGAAATTATCTACACCCCCATCAAACAAAATGCCACACGCACAGCCGCACTGCTGTCTGGCGAGATCGACTTTGTACTCGATCCCCCAGCCCAGGATTTGCAGCGTCTCAAACAGCAAGCCAAGGTCGTTGAGGGTAATGAATACCGCACGATTTATATCGGTCTGGATCAGCGCAGCCCCGAGCTTAAATACAGCTCTATCAAGGGCAAAAACCCCTTCGCCGATCAGCGGGTACGTGAGGCACTGACTTTGGGTATCGATGTGGAGGCCATCAAAAAGGCCGTCATGCGGGGCTCATCAGATCCTACCGGCACCATGATAGCGCCCCAGGTCAACGGTTGGACTGAGGAGTTGGCCACCCCCAACGCCTACGATCCCGAGCGGGCCCGGACATTGCTCAAAGAGGCAGGCTATGATGAAAACGAGCTGAACTTCACCCTGGACTGTCCAAACAACCGGTACATCAATGATGAGGCTATCTGTCAGGCAGTAGTGGGCATGTGGGCTCGTATCGGGGTAAAAGCCAACCTCAATGCCATGCCACGTGCCACCTACTTTCCCAAAGTGCAGTCCAATGACAGCAGTGCCTACCTGTTTGGCTGGGGGGTGCCCACCTTTGATGCGCTCTATACCTTACAAAGCTTGATTCACAGTCCCGGCGAGGGGGCGGATGGCTCCTTTAACTTTGGCGGTTACTCCAACCCGCAGGTTGATGAGTTGATTGACCAGATCAAGGTGGAAATCGATGAGGACAAACGTAATGCCGCCATTGAGGAGGTCTTGCGTATTCACGGTCAGGAGTTTGGTCATATCCCCCTGCATGATCAGGTTATTCCCTGGGCTATGGCAGAAAATGTCAATGTGGTGCACCGGGCGGATAACCGTCTTACGCCACAGTGGGTTACCATTGATTAACTCCATTTAACTGCACTTGCGTCTATGCTGGTTTTTATACTACGTCGCCTGCTCCAAGCGATTCTGGTCATGCTAATCGTCAGCTTGCTGGCGTTTATCCTGTTTCGCTACATAGGCGACCCGGTCACCATCATGTTGGGTCAGGATGCCACCGAGGCCGATCGGATTGCCTTGCGTACCCAACTCGGGCTCAGCCAGCCAGCGCCTGTGCAGTTTTATCATTTTGTTGTCAATGCCCTGCAAGGAGAGTTCGGCCTTTCCTTGCGTCAAGGCCAGCCCGTCATCGAGCTGCTGAAAAGCCGCCTGCCTGCCACGGTGGAGCTTTCAGTAGCTGCCGCCTTGCTGGCCCTGCTGGTCGGCCTGCCCCTGGGGGTATATACCGCCCTCAAAAGAAACACTTTTTTAAGCCAATTCATTTTGAGCTTTTCTTTATTGGGTATTTCCCTGCCCACATTTTTTATTGGTATCCTGCTAATCCTGATTTTTTCTGTGCAGCTTGGCTGGCTACCCAGTTATGGGCGCGGCACCGTGGTCCATTTTGGCTGGTGGAGCAGCGGCATTTTTACCCTCGATGGCTGGAAGCACCTCATTTTGCCAGCCATTACCCTGTCCCTGTTTCAGTTAACCCTCATTTTGCGGCTTGTGCGCTCCGAAATGCTGGAGGTATTGCGCAGTGACTACATCAAATTTGCGCGTGCCCGCGGTCTGTCTCAGCGCGCCATTCATTTTGGTCATGCCCTGAAGAACACCCTGGTGCCCGTAATCACCATTACTGGCTTGCAGCTCGGGGGGATAATTGCTTTTGCCATTGTGACCGAAACCGTTTTTCAGTGGCCCGGCATGGGGCTTTTATTCATTCAGGCGGTGCAATTTGCCGATATCCCTGTCATGGCTGCCTATCTATGCCTGATCGCCCTGATATTCGTCTGTATTAACCTGATTGTCGATTTATTATATTTTGTGGTTGATCCCCGCCTGCGGGTTGGCCAGCTAAATGCGGGAGCCGGCACATGAATCGCTTAAAAAAGTTCTGGCACAGCGATTTTCTTTGGTCTTGGCGGCATAGCCCGGTGGCCATTTTCGCCACCCTGCTGGTAATCATTTTATTTGTGGGGGCATTTGGTGCCCCCTGGGTTGCTCCGTATAACCCTTTTGACCTGGCCAGCATACAGTTGCTTGATGCCTTGCTACCTCCTGTCTGGCAGGAAGGTGGTCAAACGGCCTATTGGTTTGGTACAGATAGCCAGGGCCGCGATCTGCTCTCCTTGTTACTTTATGGCATGCGCATCTCATTACTAATCGGTTTTGCCTCTGTTGCACTGGCCATGCTGATCGGCGTCGTTTTGGGTCTTGTCGCTGGTTATGCCGGGGGCAGTGTCGACGCAGTGATCATGCGCATTGCCGATATTCAGCTCTCCTTTCCGGCAATTTTAATCGCTTTGCTTATCGATGGTGTGGCCCGCGCCATGGTGCCACAAAACCTGCACGATGTGATTGCCTTTCCCGTGCTGATCGGAGCCATTGCCCTGGCTGGCTGGCCCCAATACGCCCGTACCGTACGCGGTTCAACCATGGTCGAAAAAAACAAAGAGTATGTACAGGCCGCCAAAATCATTGGCGTTTCTGGTCCGCGCATCATGTTCAGCCACGTATTTCCCAATGTGTTGGGCCCGGTTCTGGTATTGGCAACCGTGCACTTGGCAACAGCAATCATCACCGAGGCCACCCTCTCTTTTTTAGGGGTAGGTGTTCCACCCACCGCCCCCTCTCTGGGCACACTGATTCGGGTAGGCAATGATTTCCTGTTTTCAGGTGAATGGTGGATCACCATGTTTCCCGGCTTGATGCTGGTCTTGCTGGTCCTTTCCGTTAACTTGTTGGGTGATTGGCTACGTGACGCATTAAACCCCAGACTGAATTAACCCCATCATGCAAAGTTTATTGACCGTCCACAATCTCTGTGTAGACTTTCCCACGCGTCACGGCGTTTTGCACGCCCTTAGTGATGTGTCCTTCGACATTGCCCCCGGTGAGGTCCTGGGCATGGTGGGAGAGTCAGGGGCGGGCAAATCATTGACCGGCGCCGCCATTATTGGCCTGCTCGAACCTCCCGGCCGCATGAGCAAAGGCGAAATCAGCCTCGGTCAGCGACGCATTGATAATTTATCCGATAGCCAAATGCGCAAAATACGAGGACGCAAAATCGGGGCCATTTTTCAGGACCCGCTGACCTCCCTCAATCCTTTATATACTGTTGGTCAGCAGCTCATTGAAACCATCCAGACGCACCTGCATTTTTCACATGCAGCAGCGCGGCAACGAGCCATCGAACTATTGGATGCCACTGGTATTCCCGCAGCCAAACAACGTATCGACCACTACCCGCATCAGTTTTCAGGGGGCATGCGCCAACGGGTTGTCATTGCACTCGCTCTGGCTGCAGAGCCTGAACTGATCATTGCTGACGAGCCTACCACAGCCCTGGATGTATCCATACAGGCCCAGATCATTGAATTACTAAAACAGCTTTGTCAAAAGCAGGGCACGGCCATTTTGCTGATCACTCACGATATGGGTGTCATTGCTGATATTGCTGACCGGGTCGCAGTCATGTATGCCGGTCGATTAATCGAGATCGGTCCTGTTGAGCAAATCATCCAGACCCCTCTGCACCCCTACACCATTGGGCTCATGCGTTCCATCCCCAGTATTCATCAGCTCAATAAACGCCTGCATCAAATTCCGGGCACCATGCCACGGCTCAATGCCATTCCGGCGGGCTGCGCGTTTCATCCACGCTGTCATGAGATTATGCCCATATGCAAGGAACGTCTCCCTCAACTCACTCGCACGCAACAACATGCCGTGGCCTGCTGGCTGCATGAGCACGAGGAGCCGCTCCATGACTGATATCTTTCTCAAGGCTGAACATATCACACGCTGGTTCGATGTTTCCCCCTCATGGCTGGAAAGAGTAATCTACCGTCGCCCCCGTCAATACCTCAAGGCCGTTGACGGAGTCAGCTTTGAGGTTCGCAAGGGAGAGACTTTTGCCCTTGTGGGCGAATCCGGCTGTGGAAAATCCACCCTGGCTCGCCTTTTGGCGGGTTTATACCCCTTGACCAAAGGCCATATTTTTTATGAGGGTATCGAGAGCACGGCGATGACCGCCGGCCAGAAAAAGCAATTGCAACAGCGCATACAAATGATTTTTCAGGACCCCTACGCGAGCTTGAATCCGCGTTGGCGTGTGGGACGTATTGTTGCAGAACCATTGGCCACCCATACCCGTCTGGGGGTGCGTGAACAACAAGAAAAGGCCGTTGAACTACTCGAGCAAGTCGGTCTCGGACCTTCCGACCTACAGCGCTATCCACACCAGTTTTCTGGCGGCCAACGGCAACGCATTTCCATTGCCCGCGCACTTGCCCTGAATCCGGAATTCATCATTTGTGATGAGCCAACCTCAGCACTGGATGTTTCTGTACAGGCTCAGGTACTCAACCTGATGAAAGACTTGCAAGCCGCTCATCATCTGAGTTATTTATTTATTTCTCATAATCTGGCAGTGGTTCACCATATCGCCGATCGGGTCGGGGTCATGTACCTGGGCCGACTGGTAGAGGTCGCTCCACGGGATGTTTTGTTTCGAGCGCCCCTGCATCCCTATACTCAAATGCTGTTGGCGGCCATCCCGGATCTCGGGCGTCGCGATCGCCCCCGCACACAGGTGGCCGGTGAGGTCCCCAACCCCCTGAGTCCTCCCAGTGGCTGTACCTTTCACCCGCGCTGCCCCCTGGCCACTGAGCTATGCCGTCAAACGGCCCCCACAATGAGTCCACGACAGGATCCTCAGCATTTGGTCGCCTGCCATCATGCCTAACGCCCTAGGGTTTACCCTTGGTGCATGATTGACTATTTCGTCACCTATTATTGGATTTCATTTTATGCCAGATAACACTGAGCAATTACAAAATCACTGGCTAGCCGTTTTCATCGCCGTTTTTTGTGGTATTGTCGGCGCTTTGCAAATAGGAAAGCTGCCCATTGCCGCTCCTTTTTTACAGCAAGACTTGGGCATCGATCGTAGCACCATCGGCAATCTAGGAGCCATCTTTTCTATCATTGGCATGCTTGCAGGCATACCAATAGGGATGTTCGTTCTGCGCCTGGGGCTGCGTTTTTCCATCAATCTGGGGCTAGGGACGATTGCCCTTAGCTCATTGATTGCACCCCTATTACCGCATTTGGGGGTCATTTACTTTTTCCGCATCCTCGAAGGACTCGGCTTTGTCCTCATTACTGTTTCTGCCCCTACGTTAATACAAGGCTCGGTCCAATTAGCCTACCGCAATACCGCCATGTCCTATTGGGGCACCTTTATGCCCATTGGAATAACTATCATGATGTTTACCGGCCCCGCCTTTCATAACTGGCAGAGCATATGGTACGGCAATGCGCTTATTGCGGCCTTTACCCTACTTTTGGTACGTAAATTTGTCCCTCCACCGCAAGCTCAACCCGAGGCCTTGAGCCTGTTACAAATACGCCACCTTCTGAAAAGCATTTTTTCTGTTAATGCTCCTCTTCGCATGGCCTTGATGTTTGGCTGCTACGCGCTGATGCATTTCGCATTGTTTAATTTCTTGCCGTTGCTACTGATTGAGCAGCTTGGGTTGAATCATACTCAGGCAGGTATTATCTCCGGATTAGCCATCGGTGCCAATATAGCTGGTAATCTGTGCGCAGGCTATTTGTTAAGCCGTAACCTCAAAAGAGCGCAACTCATGAGGGCCACCTTTGTGGTCATGATAATTTGCGGCAGCAGTGTTTTTGCATTTCAATTACCGGTCCTTGTTGTTGCCCTGCTTTGCATTTTGTTTTCCGGAGTTGGCGGCATGATCCCCACAAGCATTTTGTCATCAGCCCCGATTATTGCTCCCTCCCCCATGGCCATTCCCATTACAGTTGGTTTGCTAATGCAAGGTAGCAATCTTGGACAAGGCCTGGGGCCCCTCATCGCAGGCTGGAGCACACAAATCTATGGTTGGGAATCAGCTGCTTTTGTAATTTCCATTTTTGGGCTTATTGGTTTAATCCTGCTTTTATATAAACGCCTGGAGGCATAAAAAAGGGAGCCGTGACGGCTCCCTTTACCACTATTTTGTCTTTTTACACATCCAGGTTGCCGGCCTGCAGGGCATGCTCCTCGATAAAGGCACGTCGTGGCTCTACCTCATCTCCCATCAGGGTAGTAAAAACCTCGTCAGCCGCAATGGCATCCTCGATTTTTACTTGTAACAGACGTCGAGCAGATGGATCCATAGTGGTTTCCCAAAGCTGTTCTGGGTTCATCTCACCAAGCCCTTTGTAGCGCTGCTTGACCACCCCTCTTTCGGCCTCTTGACGCAGCCACTGAACGGCATCACGGAAATGTCCAATGGCTTTTTCCTTGCGCCGCTCACCTTGACCCCTATACACCTTGGCGCCCTCTCCTATCAAGCCCATGAGCGTCTCACCTGCTTGTTCCAGGGTGATGTAATCAGGACTTAGAATAAAACCATTATCAAAGGTACTGACACGAATATTACCGTGTAATAAGCGCTGTACAATGACCTCCCATTGTTCGCTTTCCTCATTTAACTGGGCGAAAACACGAACCTCGTGCGGATGAGCCGGATCAACCAACACCTCCTCGAGCTGTTTTGCCGCAGCCTGCGCTTGCTCCTCTGAACTCAGATCTATTTTGACCCCCTCGGCAATTGCTGACAGGGCTTCTGAATCAAACCAGCGCCCCTGACGGTGGATTATCTGATCCGCCAACAGATACTGACGAATCAACTCCTCAAGTGCGGTTCCCTCTATCAGCTCGGCACCCTCTTGAGGCAAGATAGCGGCATCCTTGAGCGCCAATCCAAGCATGAACTGTGCCTCCTCGGCATCATCCTTGAGGTAACGCTCCTCGCGTCCGACACGCACCTTGTAAAGAGGAGGCTGGGCAATATAAATATGGACCCTTTCCACCAACTCGGGCATTTGTCGATAAAACAATGTCAATAACAAAGTACGAATATGCGCACCATCCACATCAGCATCCGTCATGATGATGATGCGGTGATACCGTAGCTTGTCAATATCAAAATCAGGACCAATACTGGTGCCCAAAGCCGTAATCAAGGTGGTAATCTGCTCACTGGCAATCAAGCGGTCAAAACGCGCTTTTTCTACATTGAGCACCTTGCCACGCAGTGGCAAAATGGCCTGAAACTTGCGATCCCGCCCTTGCTTTGCGGACCCCCCGGCGGAATCCCCTTCAACTATATACAACTCGGATTTGGCCGGATCCTTTTCCTGACAATCTGCCAATTTGCCCGGCAGACCTGCGCCCTCGAGCACACTTTTACGACGCGTCACCTCACGCGCCTTGCGGGCCGCCTCACGTGCGCGAGCCGCCTCAATGATTTTAGCGGTTACTGCCCGTGCATCATTGGGGTTTTCCAGCAACCAGGTTTCCAATGTCCGGTTAATGACATC
>DATGTB010000057.1:0-5352 GCA_035302065.1 Paenalcaligenes sp.
AGTGGCGTAGCGAATGGCATTTTCACCATCCTTGACCCACTCAATGGTATGGCCTGATTTACCCAAGCGCCTGTGAAGCAATGCGCCTAACTCCAGGTGGTCCTCTACCAACAGGATTCTCATGGCAAAGCCTTTTCAAACGGAAGATTATCCATTAGAATAATTGATAATCATTATCATTTAAGTTTGCAATTCTGTTTTTTACACGCATGCAAGTGATGGCATTGCGTTTTTTTGTTTTGGGTGCTGTTTTATGCGTATCAATACACGCCGTTCATTTCTCAAGTTCGTCGGGGCTGCCTCCATCAGCGCTGCGATGTTGTTTAGTTTAGCAAATACCACTGTCCATGCAGAGCCTGCTCGTCAAATCGACACCGCTTTTGGGCAGGTTGAGGTGCCGGTAGCTGCTCAGCGGGTGGTTGTCCTTGATGAGGGCGCTCTGGATACTGCGCTGAGTGTTGGGGTGCAACCCATTGCTGCATTGGCCAGTCGTGGTGGTCAGGATGTGGCTAATTATTTGCAGGAGTATATGGTAGAGCCCATAGAAATTGTGGGTACGGTGCGTGAGCCCAATATAGAGGCAATTTTTCGTTTGCGTCCTGATTTAATTTTAGCCTCGGGTGAAACCAGCGAGGCGCTATACGCCAAACTCAGTCGCATTGCGCCCACGATTGTGCCAAATGCCGCTGATACATTTACCGATTGGCGTACCAATGTACGTCTTTTTGCCCGGGCATTGGGCAAGGAGAAGGAAATCGAACAGAGATTTGCCCAGATCGATGAGCAGTCGCAGGCACTCAAAGGGCTGTGGAGTGGCCCGCAGACGGTCTCAGTAGTGCGCTGGAATCCCCAAGGGCCGATTCTGATGTCTGCACAGTTATTTACCGGGCAGCTGATCCGGGCCGCTGGATTAAATACGATTGCATTGGCCGAGGAGTTGGGTAACCGGCCGCATAGCGATACCTTGAGCCTGGAGAATCTGGCTCAGGTTGATGCAGATTGGCTGCTGTTGGCTTCCTTGACTGCGGACGGTGAGCAGGCGTTGGTTGAAGCACAAAAGCAACCGGTTTTCAAACGTTTGCATGCCGTTGAAAATGATCGGGTCAAGGTGGTGGATGGTCAGGTATGGAGTAGTGGTTACGGCCCATTGGCGGCCGAGGTAATTATTGAGGACTTGGCCCAACTGGCAAGCCGTGAGTAGGTCGCTACATCCCATGGCATTATCCGTAAAAAAGGCCTGGATCATCGGTTTGGTGGCCTTGTTGCTGAGTGGTTTTTTCAGCTTGTTGCTGGGCACCGGAGAGGTTTCGTGGCTGCGTAGTTTGCGCTGGTTATTAGGCGCTGATGATGAGCAGGCACAGTTTGTGGTGCTTGAGTTACGGGGTCAACGAACCATTTTGGGCTTTATTGTTGGGGCGGCGTTGGCTGCTGCAGGCGCTGTCTTACAAACCATGACCCGCAATCCGTTGGCCGAGCCAGGACTTTTGGGGGTTAGTGCCGGGGCCGCTTTTGCGGTGGTAGTGGCGATTTATTTCGGGGCCTCCGCTGCCAGTCTGGGGATTTGGGTGGCCATGCTCGGCGCACTGATCGGTTGTTTGCTGGTGTTGGGTGTGAGTCGGGTGTCCGGAGGCAGCCAAGATCCGGTACGTTTGATTTTGGCAGGTGCGGCTTTTTCTGGCTTGTTATTGTCAGTCACCAGCTTGTTTTTACTGAGCGATCAGAGAACTGCAGATGAAATGAGGTTTTGGGTGATCGGTGCTTTGGCGGGGCGGCCGGGCGAGATAATTTTATGGGCCGGTTTCGGAGTGCTTGTGGGCGTGCTTTTGGTTGCTCTGAATCTGCGTGCCCTGGCGGCGATGGCGCTAGGCGAAAAAATTGCCCAAGGACTGGGTCATCGGCCCAAAACCGTGCAGTTTCTAATCGTTCTCGGGGTGGCTATTTTGGTTGGTTGTGCGACTGCTGCTGCTGGACCCATTGCCTTTGTAGGCCTGGTGGTACCTTTTTTGGTCCGGGCCTTGGTGGGAGCAGATATCCGCCGTGTCTTTTTCCTGAGCCTGATTTTTGGGCCAGTGGTGGTTATCAGTGCAGATATCATTTCGCGTTTGGTGATCCCGCCCTATGAGTTGCCTGTGGGCGTGCTCACTGCTTTTCTGGGGGCACCCATTTTGATGTATGTGGTGCGTCAACGCCGGCTGCCCACCTTATAAAGAGATTACATGAGTACTCCCGTATCCACTTCCTTTACCTATTCCGATGCCATCATGCAGCGTAGCGTGCTGCAATGGCTGCGCTATCGCCCGGGGTTGTCTTTTTTGCTGTTGTTATTGCTTTTGCTCGTGGTGTCGTTTTATGGACTTTATGTGGGCAACGAAGAAGCAGGCGTGTGGACGGTACTATTGACGCTTTTTGGATATGGGGATCCGTTTTTAGAGTTTTTACTGTATGAGTTACGCGGCCCGCGTATTTTGGCTGCGATTGCCGCTGGTGCAGGGCTAGGAGCCGGTGGCTGTTTATTACAGACCATGGCGCGCAATCGCTTGGCAACCCCAAATATCGTTGGTCTGGATAATGGTGCTACCGCCTTTGCCATTGCTTCCATTGTGGTGGTGCCCCTCAGTTTGGCGACGCCGGCATTGGCTTTGGTAGGCGCTGCAACGGCGGCCGCTCTGGCCTTTGGCCTGAGTGGAGGTATGGGGAGCAAGGGCTACCGTTTTATTGTGATGGGGGTGGGGATAGGGGCGGTCTTTGGAGCCTTGACCAACTTTATGTTGGCGCGCACGGATATGGATAGTGCCAATGCGGCCTATCCCTGGACAGTGGGCAGTTTGAATGCTCGCCCTGAGGAGAGTGTGTGGTGGATGTTTGTCTGCCTGTTATTTTGTCTGCCGCTGGGTGCATTTTTGTCGCGCTCACTAAATATCATGCGATTGTCTGATGAGGTCGCCATCAGTTTGGGTGTGGCCATGCGCCGTGTACGGTGGCTGACATTGGCCACCACGGTGTGCCTGACAGGCTTTGCGGTTGCCTTGGCCGGGCCAGTGGGCATGATTGCCTTAGTGGCGCCAGAGGCCGCCCGCCATTTTATCGCTGCTAACCGGGTGTCCGTTTGGCATGCGGCCCTATTTGGCAGTTTGTTTTTACTATTGGCTGATATTGTCGGACAGCGCTTGTGGTCACCGGTAGAAATACCGGTGGGACTGATTACGGCAATAGTAGGCAGCCCTTATTTAATATGGCTTTTGTTGAGAAAACAAGCCAATCAAGCACTATGAATGGTTCACAATTTCAGCATAAGGCGCAAGCCATTGAGCTTGTTACTGAACAGCTATCTTTGGGATACACCCAACAGCTCGTTATTAAAGGGCTGGATTTGCGTTTTCCAGCACAACAGGTCACAGCAATTATCGGGCCAAACGGCTGTGGAAAATCCACCTTGTTATCCGGCTTGGCGCGGGTATTAAAGCCTGCAGTCGGGCAGGTGCTTCTTAACGGGCGTTCTATCCATCAGATGCCCACCAGGGAGGTAGCCCAGTTGTTGGCCTTGCTCCCGCAAGAAGCTCATGCGCCCCAGGGCATGACGGTGCGTGAGCTCGTACGCTTTGGGCGTCAGCCGCATCAGGGGTTGTGGCAACGGTGGACGCCCGAGGATGAGCGTCTAGTAGAGGAGGCCATCCATCTTGCTGCGCTGCAGGAGTTGGCAGATCGACCTCTGGATTCGATGTCTGGTGGGCAACGACAACGTGCCTGGATAGCCATGACCATCGCACAAAATACGCCTTTGCTTTTACTCGATGAGCCGACCTCAGCATTGGATTTGGGCCATCAGATAGAAGTTTTTGAGCTTATCAGGCAGCTGACTGCATATGGCAAAACGGTGATTATCGTTGTGCATGATATTGTTTCTGCCTGCCGCTTTGCAGATCATGTGATTGCCATGAAAGATGGGCAGGTACGAGCTCAGGGCAGTCCGCAAAGTGTCATTACCTCAGAGCTTATCAATGAGCTCTATGGTGTGCGCTGCAAGGTGCTCAGGGATCCTTATAATGACAGCATCATGCTGGCAGACGTATGTAGTGCCGGGCGGCAAGACTGCGCTTTGTATGTGGCTTGATTAAAAGGGGCCTGTCAGGCCTCAGGACTGTGGACGAATCAAGGTCCAGAATGCAGGTAAAAAGCACTCACTGACTAACAGGGGGTGCTCGGCTCGCCAAAATACGGAGCTACGGGCTTTTAGATTCTCTGTCATCTGTGCCGGGGCCGCCTCCTGCGTTAGCGCATGTGAGACTGCCGCAAAAATGGGTTGTGGGTTGACAGGCAAGCAAATAAAAAAAGGGCCGCGAGACACAGCCGGATCATGATAGAGAATATCAGCCAGGGGTTGGGTTCCCAAATCCCGGATGGCCTGCCAAGTGCCTGTGGAGTCGGCTCGCAGACAAACGCTGCGCGCTACCATGCAGGGCTGGCCGCTCACGGCAATGGTAATTTCACGAGCCCAAACAGCTGCTCCGGTGCGGCAACCCATGAGCGCTGCCTCATCCTCGCCCAGTACATCATCGTATTCCCGGTTGATACTCAGGCAAAGCGGCCCAATCTCGCGCAAGCCACTGGTAAGCGCACCCGGTCGGGTGAGCCAGTAATAAACTTCGGGTTTGATGTGCTTTTCAAGCTGGGCGGGATGATGCCAATGAGGATGTGAAGCCGGCACTTGGATAAAAACCAAAATTGATGGTGGGCCCAGCTGGACTTGAACCAGCGACCAACGGATTATGAGTCCGCTGCTCTAACCAACTGAGCTATAGGCCCAAATAGACAAAGGGCTATTATTACATATTTAGTGGTGGGTTGTACAGACCCATATTGGGCCTGTACTTATTTTGATGTTTTTATAACAAGGTGCCGGACAAAATGGCAGCAGCCACAGAAAAATAAATAATCAGACCAAGCACGTCTACCAGCGTGGCTACAAGCGGGGCAGATGCACTGGCCGGATCCAGGCCGACACGCTGCAAGGCAAAGGGCAGCATGGAGCCTGTAGCAGAGCCAAAGGTCACAATGCCGATTAAGGCAATCCAGATCGTGACGCCAAGCAGCAAGAAATATTCGCCGTAGTCATAAATACCCAAATATTGCCAAAAGACAATACGCAAAAATCCAAGGGCGCCCAAAATGGCCCCTAAGACTGCACCTGTGGGAATTTCTCGTAAAAAGACGCGCCACCAATCTCTGAGCTTGACCTCCTCAAGCGCCAGACTACGGATCAGCAAGGAGGTGGCCTGTGAGCCCGAGTTTCCCCCGGAGCTCATGATAAGCGGGATGAACATGGCCAGAACCACCGCTTTTTCCAGCTCCATT
>DATGTB010000058.1:0-6193 GCA_035302065.1 Paenalcaligenes sp.
CGGTCTGACGACGCAGCTCGCGCCTGACTCTAGCCTCCTCATAGCGACGCTTTTCCTCATCGGTCTGGGGAGTGAGCGGCTTGACCGCTGTCGGTTTATAGTCCTCATCCACGGCCACCATGGTAAAAAAGCAACTATTGACGTGACGGACCACCCGATTGCGGATGTCTTCGGCCACGACCTTGATCCCGATCTCCATGGAAGAGCGACCGGTGTAGTTCACGCTGGCCAAAAAAGTGACCAATTCACCAACATGGATGGGTTGCCTGAAGGTAACCTGATCCACACTGAGAGTGACGACATAGCTGTTCGAATACCGACTGGCACAGGCATAAGCCACCTGATCCAGCAGTTTCAAAATCGTGCCGCCGTGGACATTGCCAGCAAAATTAGCCGTGTCGGGTGTCATCAGGACCGTCATGGTCAGTTGGTGTTCGGGTAAATTTATCATTTTTGCTTCAAATATAAATGGCGTATTTTCTGAGCGTGGCAATGAACTCCTCCAGTTCGGAGCGCTCTACCCCGGCTTGCGCAGACAGCAGCGCCGGTGCGATACCGCTATCCAGCTGTCCGAGCAGGGCTCGCTCATGCGCCGTGAAATGGGCAATGGAACTCTGAAACCAGGCATTATAGTCGCTGATGGGCAGTTCGCCCTGATGACGCAAATCAATCAAAGAATAAATGCCCGGTATCAGCCCTTCGTACAAATCATGCAAGCAGGCAGGCAAATCCTCGTAACTGCGGCACAGATTCAGGGGTAGCTGGATAAACCACTGCTTGAAGGCAGTCAGCAGCTGTGCGCTATCGAGCTGCGGCATCTGCTGTGCACCTAACCGCAACAAATCACGCCCGGAGACCGGCCGCGGCCAACAGCCATGCAAATACTCTAGCCAGAGCCGATGCAAAGGCTCGGTAATGCGATGTACCTGGCCATTGATATCCTGATAAAAGCTGACCACTGGCTGTTCATGCGCATCCTTGACCTGCCGCTGCAACTCAAACCAGCCGGCAAATTGCAACTCGGGCAAACGACTCAGATCAGGCGTCAGACAGTGCTCCGGGGCAGCGTGTTGATGGACCACAAGACTTTTCCTGAATTGACGGCCCACGGCGAAATCCAGATACTGCTGCCGCGCCACAGCCTTTTGGCCCTGTGTAAAGAGGTGAAAATGTTGGGCAAATTCGTCACCATAGTGCGCGGGACATTCCAGGCGCAACTCGACATCACCCACATGGCGCAAGCCATGACATGACAGCTGTTCAACAAAATCGTGCAAATAGAGGGGATGATTATGGGGCTCCAGATATTCATGAGCGATGTAATAATCATTTTCCACCCCGGTCGGGATACGCCGGGCCTGCTGCCTGAGTACCTCCTGCAAGGGGTTGGCTGCAGCCAGTCCATGACTAAAAAAAGGAATCATCTCGCGTGCACGCTCCACCTCGGTGCCATTATTGTACTGAGCGTCATGAAATAACATGGCATCCCGAAATACCTCTTGTAACTTCCAGCCCGGATAGGTGTTGTAGCTGATATAGGCCACCCCTCGAGGGCTGAGAAACTGCTGACAAACACGCAACAAAGCTTGTTGCATGGCCGCGGGCACCCAACTCCATACGCCGTGGGCAATGATGTAATCAAAACGACCCAGCGCAGCCGGCAGACGGGAAAAACACTGTGCGAGCAGGGTGATATTATCGAGTCCGGCATGCGCTATGACACGCTCGCCCGCCTGTATTTGTGCCGGGGAAATATCCACCCCCACCACCTCGGCCTCAGGATAGAGGCTGGCGATGGGGATGCAATTACCACCAGCCGCACAGCCAATCTCCAGGATGCGGGCCCGGGCTACCGGTGGGGTCTGTATGCCGTATAAGTGGGCCGCTGCACGGATGTATCCCGGAGCACTCCAGGGGAAGACATGGGAAAAATACGGCTGCTGATCGTAGGCATCCGCCATCGAATCCAGAAGGTCATAGTCCGCTGGCGGACTATATGCGTTCAAAGCGCACCCCTTTTTGGCGGGCCTGGGCAAAAAACGCCTCAGCCATATGCTCACAATCCGGCACCGGACTGGTCGCATTTTCCAGTACCACTACCTTATGCACATCTGCCGCCGGGATGGCCTCAATGAAATGCACCAGGGTATTGCCCACACAATGCGATGAGGCCTCACCAGCAAATTCGATGCGATCAAACCCATTCATATACTCGATGAGTTCAATATTCATATCCGTCTGCTCGTCGATGACGACCTCGGCCTTGAGGGCAGAATAATGCTCCGTGTAATCATTCATGCCTTTTTTTAGGTAGCGAACCTGCCGACCGGTACGCTGCTCCCACTCCTCAAGCGCAGTGGCCAAAATTTTGACGACCTGATGCCCCGGCGTCTCCATGATGCAGTGATCCGGCCACACAATCAGATCGTAATTACCCTGCTGGGCCAGCGCACGCACATACCACAGGCTATGCTCGTGGTCCCGCCCCCGCCAGCGGCCCTGCTCGACATCCTCCACGCTAATCACGGTAAATGGCGCCGGGTGATTGCCCTGGGCATCCGTCCACCACAAGGCATGGGCAATATGATTGACCGTATGAGAGTCCAGGGTCACGAGGATCTGTTCGGGAGTCTCCTGCCCGATGTAGCGTACCAGCCGCTGCATATCGGCATAAGCCTCATCAATGGCCAGAGACCCCTCATGCTCGGGGCTGCGCATGAAATCATTTTGTGGATCAATAATGACCAATAAACGTTGCATATGCACCTCATATTATCCAGAAAAGCAATCCCCATTGTATTGGATCACTGGTTTTGGCTACTGAATGGCCTGTGCAATGGCCGTGCCTACCTCAGTGGTGGTTGCCGTACCGCCTAAATCCGGGGTGCGGGGACCGTCTGCGAGGCAACTTTCAATAGCGTGCAAAATATCATCGTGCGCCTGTTGATAAATCCCGGTACTGTCACCCAAAAAGTCCAGCATCATGGCTGCAGACCAGATCATGGCAATGGGGTTGGCGATATTCTGGCCATAGATGTCAGGTGCTGAGCCATGTACCGGCTCAAACAAGGAGGGATACTGGCGCGTAGGATTCAGATTGGCTGATGGTGCCACCCCGATGGTGCCCGTGCAAGCCGGCCCCAAATCGGAAAGGATGTCGCCAAAGAGATTGGAGGCCACCACCACATCAAAAAACTCGGGCTGCAAGACAAAGCGCGCCACCATAATATCAATATGGTGCTTATCCCAGCGAATATCGGGGTACTGAGCGGCCATCAGCGCCAGGCGCTCATCCCAGTACGGCATGGAAAGGGCAATGCCATTGGATTTGGTCGCAGCGCTGAGATGGCGGGCAGGACGTTTTTGAGCCAGCTCAAAGGCGTAGCGCAGCACCCTGTCTACCCCCACACGCGTAAATACTGACTCCTGAATCACCATCTCGCGCTCGGTACCTTCAAAGATCCGACCACCCAGATTGGTGTACTCCCCTTCGGTGTTTTCTCGTACCACCACAAAATCGATATCCCCGGGTTCCTTGCCGGCCAATGGACTGGGCACTCCCGGCAATAAACGCACCGGGCGCAGATTGATGTATTGATCAAAGTCGCGACGAAACTTGAGCAAGGACTGCCACAGGGAAATATGATCCGGCACGACCTCGGGCCACCCCACCGCGCCGAATAACACCGCCTCCACCCCCCCGAGCTGCGCCTGCCAGTCAGTGGGCATCATCTGCTGATGCTGCTGATAGTACTCGGCACAGGCCCAATCAAAGTGGCTTGTCTCGAGCTGTATACCGTATTTACTGCAGACTGTGTCCAGCACCTGCAGGGCAGCCGGCATGATTTCCTTGCCAATGCCATCCCCCGGAATTATCGCAATTTTATGTACCGTCATGATTTCTCCAAAAATTTCCAGTCGTCTACTCACGCGCCATCAATGCGCTCCTGCAGGCAAACTAGGCAACCTGCCTGCCAATCGTTAAAATACAGCCAATTTACGGCATATCCCAGACAAAGGAGCCTTCCTTGGCCTACTGTACTACTCCACTCGATGAGTTGCCCCAGTGGCAGCATTTTTACCAGCAGGCGCAACAAGCCACAACCCATCCAGGACAGCTGCGGTTGCTGCAGGCCGCCAGCATCACTCTGGATTTGAGCGGCCAGCGGCATAGCAGCGGGCTCGAGCAGGCGACCCACGATCTGCTCCAGGCCCGCGGTCTGGCACAGTGGCAAGAGGGGCTGCTGGCCGGTGCGCCGGTCAATGTCACCGAGGACCGGGCGGCCTGGCATACGATGCTGCGTGCACCTGCCCCCATCGCCGAGGTGGTACAGGAACGGGAACGCATCAATGCCTTTGTACGACAGGCTGACATCACCCGCCGCTGGCGTCATATTTTACACATTGGCATTGGTGGTAGTGACTGGGGCGTGCGCCTGACGGTCAATGCCTTTGGCTATACCAACTGCTGGCGCAGCGTGCGTTTTGTTGCCAACATTGATGGACATGCCATTGCCAGCGGTTTGGCCGGACTGGATCCACATGACACCCTGATCGTGGTGGCCTCCAAATCATTTACCACTGCCGAAACATTGCTCAACGCCCGCCGGGCACTCGAGTGGCTCAAGGCCGCCGGGGTGGCCGACCCCTTTGGACAGGTCGTCGCCATCACCGCCAACCCCGAGGCTGCGCGTGCATGGGGGGTGCCCGCTGCGCATATTTTCAGGCTCTGGGACTGGGTAGGCGGACGCTTCTCCATCTGGTCTGCAGTCAGCTTGACGACGGCCCTGGCTGTCAATAGTGATGTGGTTGCCGGTATGCAGGCGGGTGCCGCAGCCATGGATCAGCACTTTGAGGAAACCCCCTGGGAAACAAATGGCCCCATCCAAATGGCCATTGCCGGACTGATTAATCGCAGTGTGTTGGATTATGGCTCACTAAATATTGCCCCCTATGATGCGCGCCTAAGCGATCTGGTGCCTTATTTGCAGCAGCTGGAGATGGAATCACTGGGCAAGTCAGTAGACCTGCAGGGCAACCCGGTGAGTGTGCCCACGGGCCCGGCAGTCTGGGGCATGCCTGGCACGGATGCCCAGCACACTTTTTTCCAGTGGCTCCATCAGGGCAGCGATGGCGCGCCGGTGGATTTCATTGTCTGTCAGCATGCAGATCACGGCTGGACCGAGCACCACCAGAGCCTGCTGGCCAACTGCCTGGCGCAACGCGAGGCCATGCTGGTAGGTAAAAACCATGAGCAAGCCCTGCAGGAATGCCTGCAACAGGGGCACGACCCCGACACAGCCCGGTGGCTGGCCCGGCATCGTGTGCATCAGGGCGGACGGCCCAACACCCTCATCGTGCTGCCCCGCCTCTCTCCCTATACCCTGGGTGCATTGCTGGCATTATATGAGCATAAAATCGCCATCCAGGGCCTGGTCTGGGGCATCAATCCTTTTGATCAATGGGGTGTGGAGTACGGTAAAACCTTGGCCACCGGGATTCTGGAGGAATTACAGCAGCAATCCGGGCAGACCGAAAAACGTGTCCCCGATGCCTCTACCCGGCATTGGATAGCGCAATTCAAAAAACAGTTTTCCTAACCCTGCAGGGGATTGCCGAGGGCCTCGTCCGCCAGCTGTATCCAGTGTCGCACCGGCACCTCGCTGGCCTGCTCCAGATGACTCTGACAGCCAATATTGGCGGTGGCGATATAGCGGGGCTGGCCCTGCATCAAAGCGGCCAGCTTGTCGGCGCGTAATCGCTGCGAGAGCCGGGGCTGAAAGAGGGAGTAAGTCCCGGCCGAACCACAGCACAGATGGGCATTGGCTGGCAGGACCGTCTGATAACCAAAACGCTGTAGCAAATCCGCCACTGAATGCTTATCCCGCAGCGCATGCTGAAAGGTGCACGGCTCCTGTATGGCCACCCGCTGCTGCTGATCCTTGACCTGAAACTGACCGCCCAGACGATCCAGCTCACGCGCGACAACCACACTGACATCCAGATTCAGCTCGGCTAACCGGGCAGCTTTTTGAGCATAGTGCAGATCATCCTGCAACAAGGCAGCGTAATCCTGAATTTCAGCACCACAACCACTGGCTGTGGTCACGACCGCCTCCACAGCACCACTATCAATAAAAGGCCACCAGGCATCAATCAGCTGCCGGGCATTTTCCCGGGCGCCCTCCAGATC
>DATGTB010000059.1:0-2464 GCA_035302065.1 Paenalcaligenes sp.
TTGCTGGAGGCTCAGGATTTTGGGCAGGGCACATCGTCGCGAGCGACCAAACTATTTCATGGCGGGGTGCGTTATTTGGCCCAAGGCAATTTGGGGCTAGTGCGTGAGGCCTTGGCCGAGCGCGCCACCTTGCTTCATCTGGCGCCCCATCTGGCTCATGCCATTCCTTTTGTCATGCCGGCCTATCGTTGCTGGGAGGTGCCGTTTTATGGGGCTGGCCTCAAGACCTATGATTTGCTGACTGGTAGCCGGAGCTTGGGTAGTACCCAGTTTTTGAGCCGGATGCGGACTCAGATTGCGGTACCCAATCTGAATATGAATAAGCTCAAGGGCGGGGTCATGTATTGGGATGCCCAATTTGATGACGCCCGTTACGCTTTGGCCTTGGCCCGCACCGCAGCTGCGCATGCAGCATTATTGATTAATTACTGTCCGGTCAACTCCTTCATTGTGGAAAATAAGCGCGTGGTCGGGGTGCGTTGTACGGATGCGGAAACGCAGCGCGATTATGAGTTGCGGGCTCGTTGTGTGGTCAACGCTACCGGGGTGTGGGTGGATAATCTGCGCAAGCTTTTGCCCAGTGCCCGTTCGGCATCGTCGTTTCAGCCCCTGGTGGCAACCAGCCAAGGGGTGCATGTGGTCGTGGACCGTGATTTTCTGGGAGCTGATCAGGCCATGCTTATTCCCAAAACACGGGATGGCCGCGTGCTCTTTGCCGTGCCCTGGCTGGGCAAGGTCATTTTGGGGACCACAGACACCAAACGTCAGGATATGCCCGTCGAGCCAATGGCCTATCAGCATGAGGTGAATTTGATTTTATCCGAGGCCAGTCGTTATCTGGCCAAAGCGCCTGCCCGGGCAGATATACGCAGTATCTGGGCGGGATTGAGACCGCTGGTGTTGCCACAGGGCACCAAGGATACGCAAACCAAAAACATGAGCCGAGAGCACCTCATCCATGTGGATGAGGAGGGCTTATTGACGGTAACCGGGGGCAAGTGGACGACCTACCGGGTGATGGCCAAGGAGGTTATCGCTCAGTGTGTGGCCCACCGTCTGCTGCCGACTAATCTGCCCCGTAGCAAAACCAGCCGTACCCCGTTGGTGGGGGCCAGTGTGGATTTGGGGCCCCGTTTTCTCACTCAACCTGCGCAGTTAAGTCAGTACGGTACAGAGGCCGACTGGGTGCAAAGCCTGCCGGGGAGTGAGCAGGAGTTACTGCCAGGCTTGACGGCGTCCATGGTGCGCTTTGCGGTTCGCTTTGAATATGCCCGTACAGTTGAGGACGTGCTGGCTCGCAGGAGTCGCTGGTTATTTCTGGATGCTTCGCGTGCTCAGCAGGCAGCCGCTGCAGTCGCAGCCCTGATGCGCGATGAGGGGGTAGAGCATCCACAAAAGGATGCTTTTATACAAAAATGTTACCAATACACGGGACAAGAAATAATAAATCCCTGAAGTCCTGATCTGTGTTTATTCGGCCTTATCGCTAGAAAGTCGACCAATTGTGTAGTATTTGGTAATATCAATGGCACGGCCAATCTGTAGTAGTAGGATAGAATCCTCCACAATCATTAATAATTACATCTTTATTACAGTATGATGGGTGGGTTTTGACGTCAGCTCCTACAGATTGAGTTGATTTATGTCATACAAATTATGTTTAAATGAATGTAAAGATTTCTTTTTGTTAATATGGTTTTGCTGTGCATGCCAATTTTTGGCATGCTTTTCAGTAACAATCAATTTGAAACGCTTCCTGCCAAATAGCGAGCAAATGTTTCCCCAGTCTGCAAATCATTGCAATTTGGCTTAGCTCTGGAGTTACCATGTCAAAATCCGAAAGTGCTTTTTTGAGTGATATTCAAGAAGTCAATTTGTCTTATCTCATGCTGGCGCAGCGTTTGCTGCAGGAAAATTTGCCAGTCGGTATGTATCGGCTTGGCATCGATGAGGATATCGCTGAAACCATTTTGGGTTTATCGCCGGCACAGATAGTTCGTTTGGCCAGTTCGAGCAGTCTGCTGTGTAATTTCAGGCTCAATGATTATCAGCTGCTGCATACCCTGTCCCAGGATGTGTTGGGCGGAGTATTGCAGGAGGCACATACAACCATTTTATTAACTCAAAGGGCCACTGCCGGGGTACCGGCCGAGGACGCGTAGTCGTAGCAGGTAGCGTCATGACAGCACGTAGTGTTTCACAGGAGGCAGACGACATTAGGCTGGCAACCGAAATGGTAGAGTTGGGCGCCCGTTTGCAGGTGTTGCAGGCTGAGACCTCGCTTAGCTATGAACGGTTGGCGCGCCTGTACCGTGAGGTACGTAAAGCATCCCCTCCAAAGGGGATGCTGCCTTTTTCAGTGGACTGGTTTACCACCTGGTTGCCTAATATTCACTCTACAGTTTTTTATAGCATCTATTGCTATATGCGTGAGCGGGCTGCTTTACCCAAAGGCCCAGCCATG
>DATGTB010000060.1:0-4016 GCA_035302065.1 Paenalcaligenes sp.
TCCCAAGCCATTACGCCCCAATCAGATGGCGTTCCCGCAAAACTTCCCCAAGTGGTTCATCAGTCTGATGAAGGCCTACTGGGGCGATGCGGCAACACGGGCAAACAACTTTGCCTATGATTGGATCCCCAAGCGGGACAAGGCCTATGACGTCATGGCCATGTTTGAGTACATGAATAATGGCGAGATGAATGGCTTTATTTCACAGGGTTTCAATCCGTTGGGTTCTGCGCCGTACAAGAAAAAAATCACGGATGCCATGTCCAAGCTCAAATACATGGTCATTATCGATCCGCTCGAGACAGAGACCAGTGAGTTCTGGAAGCACTACGGTGAGTACAATGATGTCGATGCCAAGGACATCCAGACCGAGGTCTTCCGTCTGCCTTCCAACTGTTTTGTCGAGGAGGCTGGCACCTTTACCAACTCCAGTCGTACCCTGCTCTGGAAAGAACAGGCACTACCGCCTCCAGGTCTGGCGCTGTACGATACAGAGATCATAGCGCGCATCTATCAGCGCCTGCGTGAGCTGTATGAGGAGGAGGGAGGGACTCTGGCCGAACCCGTACTCAATATCAACTGGCCTTATATCAATCCCAAAAAGCCAAGCCCCGAGGAGCTGCTCAAGGAGATTAACGGTAAGGCGCTCAGAGATATTTACGCCCCGGCTGATCCCGAGAACCCGGACGCACCGCGCAAGCTCTTGCTCAAGGCGGGCGAACAGCTCCCCGGATTTGCCATGTTGCAGGCGGATGGCTCCACCTCTTGCGGTAACTGGATTTACTCCGGTTGCTGGACGGAGTTTGGTAATATGACCGCCCGTCGCAGCCAGTATGATCCCAGCGGTCTTGGGGTCTATCCCGAGTGGGGCTTTGCCTGGCCTGCCAACCGTCGCGTCCTATATAACCGTGCCAGTGCAGACACGCAGGGTAATCCATGGGATCCCGAGCGTACTTATCTGGCATGGCGTGGTACTTGGGCAGGCGGTGCTGACGTGCCGGACATGCGTCCCGATGCCGCACCTGAGGAAAATGTCGGACCGTTCATCATGAACCCTGAGGGGGTTGCCAGGCTGTATTCAGTCGGACTGGTCGATGGGCCATTCCCTGAGCACTACGAGCCTTTCGAGACGCCTCTGGGCATGAACCCAATGAACCCTGACAACAAGCTGGCCATCAGTAACCCGGCTGCCCGGGTATACGATGACATTTGGGAGACCTTTGGCACCAAGGACGAGTACCCCTATGCCGCGACCACCTATCGACTGACTGAGCATCATCACTTCTGGACAAAGCACGCTTTGAGTAATGCGATTACTCAGCCGGCTCCTTTTGTCGAGATCGGTGAGGCCTTGGCAGCCGAAAAAGGGATTCGTGACGGGGACAAGGTCCGTGTCTACAGCAAGCGAGGACAAGTCGTCGCAACCTGTGTCGTCACCAAGCGTATCCGCGCACTGGATGTCAATGGACAAAAGGTGCATCAGGTGGGTATTCCGATTCACTGGGGCTTCAAGGGGGTTACCAAAGAGGGCTTCTTGGCTAATTCGCTCACGCCGTTTGTGGGGGATGCCAACGCTCAGACCCCTGAGTTTAAAGCTTTCCTTGTCAACATTGAAAAGGTATAAATATGGCCAATCAACAGTTAGATATTGTAGCTAGGTCGGCCACAACCACGCCTCCAGCCCATGCACGTGAGCGTTATAAGGTTGCAAAACTGATTGACGAATCAAAGTGTATTGGTTGTAAGGCGTGCCAGGTTGCCTGTATGACATGGAACGATTTACGTGATGAGGTCGGGGTTAACGTAGGGACCTACGATAACCCGGTAGACCTTACTGCCGAGTCCTGGACAGTGATGCGTTTTTACGAGGTTGAAACCGAGGAAAATCACCTCGATTGGCTTATCCGTAAAGACGGCTGCATGCACTGTGCGGATCCGGGCTGCCTCAAGGCATGCCCTTCGCCTGGTGCCATTGTCCAGCACTCCAACGGTATCGTTGACTTTGTTCAGGAAAATTGTATCGGTTGTGGTTACTGCATTACGGGCTGTCCTTTTGATATCCCGCGTATCAGCGAAAAGGATAACAAGGCGTACAAGTGCACCTTGTGTTCGGATCGCGTTGATGTCGGGCTCGAGCCTGCTTGCGTTAAAACCTGTCCAACAGGTGCCATCACTTTTGGTGCCAAGGATGACATGGTTGCCTATAGCGAAAGACGCGTCGAGCAGCTCCAGCAGCGTGGCCACGATAATGCCGGCCTATATGATCCCGAGGGGGTAGGGGGGACGCACGTGATGTATATCTTGCGTGATGCCTCTCAGCCAGAGCTGCAGCAGCTACCCAAAGACCCGCAGATTAGTCCTACCGTCAGCCTGTGGAAAGGCTTGGCCAAGCCCATCGCCCTGGCAGGTGTTGCCTTGGCGGCATTGACTGGCTTCTTCCACTACATGAAGGTAGGTCCTATCAGCGAGCCTAAGGGCGATGACGAGGGCTCTGCCCGTTCTGACGATCAACAGACAAAGGAGTAGTCATGAGTAAAACCATCAAGCGCTACTCAGATAGCGACCGAATGAACCACTGGTTTATTGCCATTATGTTCTTCTTGTCGGGATTGTCAGGGCTGGCCTTTTTTCATCCGTCACTGTTTTTCCTCACTAATTTATTTGGTGGGGGAACCTGGACCCGGATTTTGCACCCCTTTTTGGGGGTGCTGATGACCCTGGGTTTCCTGCTCATGTTCTTCAAAATGGTTAAATACAATACATTTAACCGTAATGATAGGGAATGGCGTAAAAATGCGGGCAGCATGCTGCGCGGGGAAATCAAATCTGATTTACCTGTAGGCAAGTACAACTTTGGCCAAAAGATGATTTTTTGGCTAATGACACTCAGCCTGCTGGCCCTCATCATTACCGGCGTGTTGTTCTGGCGTCCCTGGTTTGCACCCAACTTTTCCGTAGAGGTGCTCAGGGCGGCCTCCCTGATCCACGCCATCGCTGCCTGGGTATTGGTAATGAGCGTTATCGTGCATATCTATGCAGCCATCTGGGTCAAGGGCACCATGCGTGCCATGACACGCGGTACAGTGAGTGAGGAGTGGGCCAAAACCCACCACCCATTGTGGTACAAGGAAACAACTGGCAAAAACTAAACCTTCTGCCGGGCAGCAGCCTGCCCCATAGCAGGCTGCTGTAGTTCCTACAAAGCAAGTCGCCCGGTATTCATGCCGGGCGCAGTCATTTTGTGGCCCATCTGACGGGGATTGCCCCCTCAACATCGTATGGGTTCAGTGAGCATCAAGTTTAATTGTTGGGAGTATTCCCAAAGGAGAGCTAAGGTGGCCAAATCTAGTGAGTCATTGGTTCGCATACTACCCGCTGAGGAAATCATTTCACGTGGTTCGGGCGAGCCCGAACCCTTTATTTGGCCCAATCGTGCAAGCTGGTTTGCCGAGCGTAGCATGAGGCTCAAGCAACTCGCTCGACAGTCAGGCAGCATCGGTGCCTATATAGGCTTGATAGCCGAGCTGGTGCAGGCGCAGCACAATTGTCTCAATGACCTGCCTGAGGTGACAGTACCCAGTGCTGAACAAATCGCACAGGCTGCTGAGCATGGTCTACCGCCTTTATCTGCGTTGGATTGGCAGCGTGAGCCGATTTGGCATGAGATTTTGCATCGGCTATTGGACCATCTGCTCGATGCGGATATGCGCGGCGCGCAGGCGGATAATATCCGCGAGCTATTGCTGCGTATCAAGGGGCTACCACCAGTAGAGCTTGAGGTTCAGGCTGATCAGATACTGGCCGGCAGTCTGTCTGGGGTCGACGTGGCCGCTGCTCCGTTTATTGGAGCAGCCTTGCAAGTTTATTGGGTGCATATGGTGTGCTCGGACAAGGCACTCAGAGAGGACTCTGTTTATCTCAAAGTCAGCACCAGTGAGCAAACACTCTGCCCTTGTTGCGCCAGCGTACCAACGACAAGTATTGTGCATAGTTTTGGGGGCATGGCAGGACAGCGT
>DATGTB010000061.1:0-10466 GCA_035302065.1 Paenalcaligenes sp.
AGGCTGCGCATAAGGGGCGCAAGGCGGCAAAAAAAGGACAAGGTGAATAAGCTGCGGCAGAGCGTCGCACCCTTTTTGTGATGGCAAGTAGTGGAGTTTTTTTATGCTCAATGTAGTTATTCTGGCCGCGGGCAAAGGCACACGCATGCATTCGGATCTGCCCAAGGTATTACATACCATCGGTGGTCAACCCATGTTGGCGCATGTGATTGAGGCAGCCAGAACATTGAATCCGGCCCGTATTATCGTTGTTGTGGGGCATGATGCCGAACGCGTGCAGGCTCAGTTTGAACAGGCAGATGATCTGCACTTTGTGTTGCAGCAGCCGCAGATGGGTACCGGTCATGCGGTGCAGCAGGCGGTGCCGCAATTGGTGGATGCAGCGAACGGGCGCACCCTGGTGTTGTATGGGGATGTCCCTTTGGTACAACCTGCAACGCTGGAGGGACTGCTGACAGCCAGTCAGGAGGGCATGGCTATTTTGACTGAACATGTACAGGATCCCGATGGTTATGGGCGGATTGTGCGCGACGCAGATGACTTGATTCACGCCATTGTTGAGCACAAAGATGCTACCGTACAGCAACGTCAGATCAAGGAAGTCAATACCGGAATTCTGGTTGCCCCTACTGCCGCTTTGAGGCATTGGCTGAGCCAACTGCGCAATGATAATGCCCAGCAGGAGTATTATTTGACCGATATTGTGGGCTTGGCGAGGGCTGATGGGGTACCCATTTATGCTGCGCATCCGCAGGCTGCCTGGGAAACATTGGGTGTTAATAGCCGGGTGCAGCAGGCTCAGTGCGAGCGCGCCTGGCAGCAGGCGCAGGCACAGCGTTTGCTAGCGCAGGGGGTTAGCCTGGCCGACCCGAACCGTTTTGATCTGCGAGGTGAGCTGCAGTGTGGTCGGGATGTGTTTATTGATGTAGGCTGTATATTCGAAGGGGTCGTGCAACTAGGTGATGGTGTGCAGATTGGACCACATTGTGTCATTCGCAACACGGTGATACAGGCTGGGAGCACGATTGAGGCCTTTAGTCATATCGATGGGGCCCAATTACAGGAGCATACGCGCGTCGGACCCTTTGCGCGTTTACGGCCGGGGACACAGTTGGGTCCCGAGGTGCAGATTGGCAATTTTGTTGAGGTCAAAAACAGCCGCTTGAGTCATGGCGCCAAGGCCAGTCATCTAAGTTATCTGGGCGACGCCCAAATCGGCCAGCGGGTCAATATCGGGGCGGGGACCATTACCTGTAATTATGACGGGGCCAACAAACATCTCACGGTCATCGAGGACGATGTTTTTATTGGCTCTGATACGCAGTTAGTAGCACCCGTGACCGTCGGTGCAGGCGCCACCATAGGCGCAGGTACTACCCTGACCCGTGATGCGCCAGCACAGGCACTCACCCTTTCTCGAAGCAAGCAGCAAACCTATTCCCACTGGCGTCGCCCAACAAAGAAAACCGCTAAAAACGAATCATCCTAGTGAATAGTCAAACAGTCAAAGAAAAGACGTCAAATATTAATGAGCAGCCCGATGGATTGCCTCGGGCGCGCCGCATTCCTGCAGTAGCCGTTCTGTTACTGGCCATTATCATGGCGGTATTGGATGCCAGTATGGTCAATGTCGCCTTACCGACTATTGCCATTGAGCTGGCCATTAATCCGGCCCTGGTGGTCTGGATCACTATCGCTTATAGCCTGACAATTGTCATTACCTTGCTACCTCTATCGGCAATGGCCGAGCGAGTAGGTCTGAGCCGCATGTTTTTTGTCGGCGCTGCCGTGTTCATGCTGGCCTCGTTGGCAGCTTCATTTGCACAGGATTTCAGTCTTTTACTCGGCGCCCGTATTGCTCAGGGTCTGGGCTCATCGATGCTCATGTGTTTATTTGGAGGCCTGATACGCAATATTTATCCGCTGCGTTTACTTGGGGTCGGGTTGAGTCTCAATGCGGTGACGGTGTCAATGACGGCTGTGCTGTCGCCTTCCATCGGGGCCTTTATTCTGGAGCTGGGTAATTGGCGCTGGATTTTTCTGATTACGGTGCCGATTTCATTGCTTTTATTGCTGGGGGCACGCTTTTTGCCTTCTGGGACGCGTAGCGAGCGGCCTTTTGATTGGTGGGCTGGGGTGTTGGTGGCCCCAGCCTTTGGTTTGTCTATTTTGGGTCTTGATTTGGTGAGTACGCAGCCCGGGGTTGCTATCCTTTGTTTGATTGTGGCGGCTTTTAGTGCGCGGATTTTATTACGCCGTTCTTTTCGACAGCAGGCGCCTCTGGTGCCAGTTGATTTGTTAAGGATTACGCCCGTAGCTTATGCCGTTGTGGCATCGGCTTTTTCCTTTGCATCACAAATGGCCGGTCTGGTGTCCATGCCTTTTTATTTTCAGCAAACCATGGGTCTGAGTTATAGCGAGCTGGGTCTGTATCTGGGCGCTTGGTCGCTGGGCGTTGGCATTATGGCGCCGGTATCGGGCTATTTATCCGGCCGGATTTCCATTGCCAAAATCTGTGCAGTGGGGGCGACCGCCATGGCTGCAGGCATGGGCTGGTTGTTGTTTTTGGGGGCGCAGACTCATTTTGGTTGGGTGCTGGCATCGATGATTTTATCCGGGGTCGGGTTCGGATTATTTCAAACGCCCAATAACCGGGCGTTGCTTGCTGGAGTACCTCGTCATCGGGCGGCGGCTGCAGGCGGGATGCAGGCGACTACGCGTGTTTATGGACAAAGTCTGGGAACGGCACTGGTGGCCATGGCTTTTACTCTGGGAGGCGAGTGGGGACCCATGCTGGGCATTGGGGTAGCGGTGGTTTGCTCTCTGGGCTCTGTGGTGGTGAATATTGCCCGTCATTTTAACCCGGCCTCGGATCCTATATTGATTTAGCGCTATGCGGATTGTTTATCTCAATTATGAAAAAGGTTGGCGGGGGGGTGAACGCCAAACGCTTTTGATGGCGCACGGGATGGCAGAACGAGGACACCGGGTTTCAGTGATGGTGCGGGCAGGACAGCCTTTGAGTCAGCGGCTTGACCCGGGCAAAGTCCGCATCATCGCAGCCCGGAATCGTCTGCATTTGCTGTATTACATTTTGCGCTACCGCAGGTATTTCGATATCTGGCATGCGCAAACGGCGAATACATTGACCATGCTCACCGTGTTACGGTCATTTTTCAAGGGTACGCTGGCCTTTACACGGCGTACCGCCTTTCCTTTATTTGCCCCCCAACAACGATTCAAGTGGTTATCCAAATGGCTGACGCATAGGAAATGGTCCAGGGTGCAGGCCTTTGCTGCGGTTAGCCAGGCAGCGGCGCGGGCACCTGAGTCACTGGGTTTTAGCCCCACCGTCATCCCCAGCGCAGTGGATTATGTTGAGGTCGATCAAAACAGATTGCAGCCCATAAGGGCCTTGATCCCGGAAAATGCCCGCGTGCTGGGCACTTGTGCAGCCTTGACCCGTGAAAAGGATCCCCTGACCTTGATTCAGGCGGTGCATCGTTTACACCAGAGTTATCCCGATATGGTTTTTTTGCATTTTGGCGCCGACGGTGCTGTGGGCGGGGAAGCCAGACAGGAGGTCAGCCGATTAGGACTGGAAAATGTATTCAAATTCATGGGCTTTAATCCGCATATCGAAGATGTGTATCGTTTGCTGGACGTGTTTGTCCTCACCTCGCGCAAGGAGGCCTTGGGGAGCAGTTTGCTGGATGCCTTCATATATGAGGTGCCGGCCGTAGCCACAGAGGCCGGCGGCATTCCTGATCTGGTGACTGAGGACCGGGGCTGGCTGTGTCCTATTGGCGATGCGCAGGCAATTGCAGATGCATGTGAGTGGGTCTTACGCAATCCGCAGTTAGCGCAGGAAAAGGTGCAGACTGCCTATCGTTGGGTGCGTGAGGAGCATGGGGTGGAGCAGATGCTGGATCGCTATGAGCAGTTTTACGGTAAAAGCTGATCTGCTGTAGAGGTGACCGGAGCCTGGGAGGCGGTTTCACGGGTGTATATCATTTTGCCCGACGAGGTTGAGATTGCACCTGCATGAGTTGAGGACATAGATCAGAATAGAAGCGCATCTGGTCTCTTGTATCCTTTTGTTAAAAGCTTAACTTTCACTGTGCGTAAGTTTGCTGCACTGCAACTTTACCCATTAAGTTCCTTGAAACTAATCTTGTGACTGCGTCAAAGGGGGCGCCTGTATAAGGTAGATGCATTATTTTCCCGCCTGATGAAATAATTGATTAAAACCGAAAGGAGGGCAGCGAATGGAGAGTCCTCGCTGGACACAGCGTCCAAAAGGATCAACCTGGGGAGACTTCGGCGCAGAGGATCAGATTGGCAGATTAAACCTCCTGACGGCACAGCGTCGTCTGGCCGCTCTGGCTGAAGTGCGTACCGGTGAGAGCTTTTGTCTTAGTTTACCCCTGGATTATCCGGGGGGCACGCTTTTGAATGAAAATCGTCACCCCCCCATTTTACGGCCTTGTTTGCGCCATGGCGAGGTCAATATGAATTATGAGATGCATCAGCGCAATCCACTATCCGTGGATGTGCTGTCTGATGATCTTGCCATTTTGCATCTGCAGTATTCCACTCAGTGGGATGGGCTCTCACATGTGGGGGCATTATTTGATGTCTATGGAGATGGAGAGCCTGTAGCGGTATATTACAACGGTTTTCGGGCCGGTGAGCATGTGCAGGCGCCGCAGCGAGTAGCAGATTGCGGGAGCGATACAAGGGGCAATATGCAAAGCACCTGTGGGGCGCAGGCGCTCGGTATAGAGCGTATGGCTGAAACTGCGGTACAGGGCCGCGGTGTGTTGATAGATCTTCACCATCATTTGGGTAATCAACGCACGGTAGTTGATATGAGGTTATTGCGTGAAATTATGGCCGCTGATGGTGTGTCGGTGCACACGGGCGATATGTTGTGCCTGCATACTGGGTTCAGTCAGTTGCTTTTGGATATGAAAAAAGATCCAGACCCCCAGATTCTACATAACAGCTGCGCAGTTTTAGATGGCAATGATTCGGAATTGCAGGATTGGATTACCCAGTCCGGAGTGGCAGTCATTGCGGCAGATAATTATGCGGTGGAGGATTTCCCGGCTGACTTGCCTAATCCTTGTTGCTCTATTTTGCCATTGCATCATCATTGTCTTTTTAAATTAGGGGTGCATTTGGGTGAGCTTTGGTATTTGACGCCCTTGGCGAAGCAGTTAAGGGCGCAGGGGCGCAACCGTTTTTTGCTGACCGCCCCGCCGTTACGTTTACCCGGTGCAGTGGGTTCGCCGGTGACACCGGTTGCTACCTTGTAATCATTATTAAGCATATTTTTGTATTTTAACGAGGGCAAGATAATCGCCCCAGTACATAGTGGAGAGAAAGATGAAACCCTTTTTTAAATTGAGTTTTTGCGCTGCGCTTTTGGGCACCGCTTTTACCGCTCATGCAGCAGAGGTAACACTGACTTTTGCAGATTGGCAGATTCCTAGTGCCTCAACGACCCAGGAAGGAGCGGGGGTATTTATGGATAAGGTGCGTGAGCTATCCGGTGGTGAGATAGATTTTAAATACTATCCTGCGGAGCAGCTCGGCAAAGGGGGGGAAATGCTGCGTTTGGCACAAACTGGAGTAGCAGATATTGTTCATATTTCCCCAGCTTATATTACTGATCGTTTTGCATTAACAACCGTGGCTGAATTGCCCGGTATGTCTCTCGATGTATGTAAGCTAACCTCGGCAATTTATGATATGGCGCAGCCAGGGGGCACTTTGTATGAGGCAGAGTTCAAGCCCAATGGTGTGCGGCTGCTTTTTTCCGGTAATTTGGGGCCTTACTCATTACTGACTAGTAACGTAGCCGTTGATAGTTTGGATAAGCTTTCTGGTCTCAATATTCGTACCGCCGGTGGGCCGATGGAGATGACGGCGACCGAATTGGGGGCCAATGCCATTCGCATGACCGGTTCGGAAACATTGCCATCGCTCTCGCGAGGCACCCTGGATGGTCTGTTATGGCCTATTCCACTAGTAAAAGATTGGAGTCTCGAGGATGCATTGCATCATATGACGCCCAATGTTTCCACGGGTAGTTTTGTGGTTACTTATTCCATTTCGGAAAACAGCTGGAATAAGCTCAGTCCTGAGCATCAGGAGATCTTGCTGGAAGCAGGCAAATTTGCTTCGGAAAATTATTGCGACTTTGTGAACAGGACCTGGGAGGAGGCCAAAAATGATTTGGCTGACAACCACGATATCCTGCCCACTGATTTGACCGATGCGGAGGTAGAAAAAGCCAACGAGCGTTTTGAGGTGGTCCATCAGAAATGGCTTAGTGGGTTGAAAAGCAAGGGGGTCAGCCAGGAAGTCTATGACGAGTTTATCGAGCGTAGTGGTTCCTGATTGTCGTTATTGAAATCCGGAGGGCAGCTGTTTGTTCTCCGGGGGGTTTCCCTTCCAGATATAAAACATTATGACGTCTATGCCAATCACCAATCGCAGTGCTACCGCAGTATTTTATCGTATCGTCTGGCATCCCTTGGATTTTGTGGTGAGCAAGATTGAGAGTTTGCTGCTGCTGATTTGCTCTTTGGCAATTATTGCGGCCATGTTGCTGACGACGACAGATGTTGCCATGCGCTATCTATTCAAGAGTCCCATCTCCTGGGCTTTTGATTTTGTCATGTTGTATCTGATGCCTGCAGCATATTATCTGGCATTTTCTTATGGCATGAAGAGCGGCACCCATTTGGCAGTAGATTTTTTCATAAATTATATGCCCAATTTTGTCTTGCGGTATATCTGCCCGCCTATTTTATTGCTGGGTTCAGCATTAATGTTTTATATCTCCTGGCGTTTACTTCTAGAGACTTGGGAGCGCCTGGTTGAGGGCCATACCATGTTCGGGCCAGTGGCCTGGCTGACCTGGCCCACAGCGGCCATTATTGGTATCAGCTTTTTTATTTTTGCCCTGCGCATTGTGCTTGTTGTTTTCCAACCTTCTGGTCAGGGAGCGTAGCGATGGAGATATTCATTCCAGTCGTGTTGTTGCTCGTTCTTCTCGCGCTCGGGATTCCGGTTGCCATTAGCTTGGCGCTGGCCGGCTCAATTGGCATTTGGATGATGGTGGGTTTGGTGCCTTTGCTGGGTATTTTAGCTACTGCTCCCCAATCTGCTTTGGGCAGTTATGAGTTATTGACTATTCCCATGTTCATCTTGATGGCAGAGTTGATGGGGATGAGTGGCATTTCCAGTAGCTTATTCAAGGCAGTAGCTGCCTGGGCGGGCAAAATCAGAGGCGGGCTTGGTATTTCTACTGTGATTACCGGGGCTCTTTTTGGGGCCGTGTCAGGCTCAAGCACTGCATCTGCTGCCACACTAGCGCGTACTGCGTTACCAACCATGCTGGAGTACAACTATCGGCCTGGCTATAGCGCGGGGATTGTGGCGATGGCGGGAACCATTGCCATGCTCATTCCTCCCAGCGTGGCCTTGATTTTTTATGGCTTGTTGAGCGGAGCCAATATTTCTGCCTTGTTGATTGCTGGTATTACACCGGGTGTATTGGTGACGGTGGTGTTGTCGTTGGTAGTCTGGTTAACGGTAGAACGCAATAAAACCGATGAAAGCAAGGAGCAACCTCACTTTACCTGGGCGGAAAAGGTTCATTCGCTTAAAGTCGCCCTGCCGTTTGTGAGTTTGTTTGGTGCGGTAACTGGTCTGATTTATTCGGGGATAGCCACTCCGGTTGAATCATCTGCACTCGGAGCCACAGCAGCATTGTTGTATACCTTGATTAATCGCAGTTTTAGCTTTGTCGCCTTTCGGCAGGCCATGATTGATACTTGCCTGGTTACTGCCATGATCGGGCTCATCATGGTTTGTGCGCAGTTATTTGGTTATTTTGTGACGGTCTCTGGCCTAGCCCTTGATCTTGCCGCCATGATTGTAGGTTCTGGCATGCCGGTGTGGCAGATTCTTGCCCTAATTGTTGTGCTGTACTTGTTTTTGGGCCTGTTCTTGGATTTGATTTCCATTCTTATCTTGACGGTGCCCGTTCTCTTACCCATTATTCAGCAACTTGGTCTGGACCCTATCTGGTTTGGGGTTGTGGCAATTTTACTGGCAGAAATCGGTATTGTGACTCCACCGGTTGGCATGAATGTGTTTGTCATTGCCCGGGTTTCTGGTATTCCGCTTGCTGATTGCTTTCGCGGCGTTACGCTACCAGTTTTGGCGACGTTGGCGTTAGTGATTGTTGTGGTTGCTTGGCCAGATTTGGTGCTGTGGTTACCTAATACGATGAAATAAGGTGGTGATAGAAACTATGTCTGAACAAAAAAAACTTTTATTGATCGGTGCCTCTGGTGTGATTGGCCAGGCGGTGTTGAATCATTTTGATAGTCTGTCTGACTGGGAGGTATTGACGCTGGGTCGACGATTGCCTCCTAATTGTCCGCCAGAACGGTTTTTGGCGGTGGATTTATTAGATCGGCAGGCTACGTTGACGGCGCTTTCAGCCCTGACGGATATTACCCATGTTGTTTATGCTGCTGTTTATGAAAAGCCGGGAGCTTTGGTAGCAGGTTGGCAGGATCCAGAGCAGATGGATTTTAATGACCGTATGTTGCGTAATGCTGTTGATGGCTTGAGTCAGGGCTCAAGTCGACTGCGCCACATCACACTTTTTCAGGGTTCAAAAGCCTATGGCAGTCACCTGAGCGAGCCGGTTCCCGTGCCAGCCAAGGAGCGCTGGCCACGGCATGATCACGCCAATTTTTATTGGCTGCAAGAGGACTTTATCAGACAAGAGCAGGTTAAATCTGATTGGAGCTTTACGATTCTGCGGCCTCGTATCGTCTTTGGTGAGGCTTTAGGCAGCAATATGAATCCAATCGCAGGGATTGGGGTCTACGCGGCTATCCAACGCTATAAAGGGGAGCCTTTGTATTATCCGGGGGGACCCGAGCGACTTACTCAGGCCACCGATGCCGATTTGATAGCCAAGGCCTGTGCATGGGCGGCAGAGGCGCCAACTGCTCGAAACCAAACCTTTAATATTGAAAATGGTGATGTCTTCAGTTGGCAAAATGTGTGGCCCGTGATTGGCGCAGCACTGGATATGGAGATTGGTGAGCCACGCAAACTATTCCTGGACTCCTTACTCAAAGAGGACCCTGAATTGTGGTCGCGGGTGGTGACGCATTTTGATTTAAAAGCGCCGCATGATCTACGCGCTTTTGCCGGGCAGAGCTTGAGCTATTGCGATTTCCAAATGGCTACTGCTCGGGAAACTTCTCCGCCTCCTGTCATCGTTTCCAGCGTTGCCATTCGTCAGGCAGGATTTGCTGATTGCATTGATACTGAAGACATGTTGCAAAAATGGTTTCACCGTTTCCGCGCACAAGGGTTATTGCCCTGATTTATCTAGTCAATTGATGCGCAATCAGCTTTTTGAATGGGGTCAGCAGGTTGGCTGTTTTGAGTAATGTTTGACGGGGAAGGCGGGCGCGGTCGTTAGTAAATAAGGTCACCACAAAATTGGTGGCCGCAAATAGCGGCAGGCTACTTAGGCGATGATCACGTGTATAACTGCGTAGAACCCTTGGTGCGCTTATGTCTTGGCCCCGTCTTAAAGCGCTCACCACGCGATCAGATAGGTGCTTTACACTGAGCACTCCAAGATTGAACCCATGGGCTGTGACCGGGTGCATGCCGACTGCTGCATCGCCGATCAAGGCAAAGCGCATATCATGAAAGCGTGCCGCATAGGTCCCTATCAGGGGATATACATTGCGCTCGCTGATGCGGCGCATGGCTCCCAGGCGGTATTCGTAGCGTTGGCTGATATCCTGATTAAAGGCTTCATCATCAAGCGCATTGAGCTGCTGCATTTCATGCGCAGGCAGGGTAAGGACCACCGAGGCCTGATTGCCGTTTAGTGGTAGCAGTGCGCGGGTTTGACCATAGCCAAACCACTCCCAGGCTATATGGTCATGGGGGAGTGCATGTGCCACCCTGAATACCATCATGCTCTTGCCATAATCGATCATGGGTGAGGGGATGCCCATGGCGCGGCGGGTTTGTGAAAAACGGCTATCAGCAGCAACCAAGAGCTGGCTTGTAATCTGACGTCCATCGGCCAGGCTGACCCGCGCCTCATGCGTATTGGTTGTGCTGGTAGTGACCTCGACCCCGGTCAAGAGTTGTATGCCGGGGTGGTTTTTGATTTGTTGGTAGGCGGCCTGACGAAGGAGATAATTAGGGGCAAACCAGCCCAGCTGTGGTTGCCCACCCAAGCCCGCATCGATAAACATGCCCTGTGTGAGTGAGCCATCGAGAACTTTGGCGTGGCGCAGGACGGAAATTTCCTCTGCGGGGATGTGCTGCCATATCCCCCAGCGCTCAAGTAAACGGCGCGATTCATGGGTCAAGGCGATTTCGCGCCCGTCAAAATCAGG
>DATGTB010000062.1:0-5864 GCA_035302065.1 Paenalcaligenes sp.
ATGGCCCAGCTCGATGTCCCGCCCTTTGTACTGATCATCTTGCTGCTGCTGCCGTTTTTTGTCCTGGGCATGTTCCTGGATGCCATTTCCATGATCTTGCTCACCATGCCCATCATTTTTCCCATCGTTGAGTTGACCGGCATTCACCCTGTGTTGTTCGGCATTTTGGTGACAAAAATGGCTGAAATCAGCAATATCACCCCACCAGTCGGCCTGAATGTCTTTGTGTTGCAAGGGGTGGCCCCCGAGTTGAAAATCACGAATGTGTTCCGGGGGGTCGTGCCTTTTATTTTCATGGAGCTCCTGCTCATAGCGATATTCATCGCCTTTCCGCAGGTGGTATTGTTTCCCCTCAGTTAGTCTAACCACAGGAGGCCCGGATTGAATCAGCCCGTGCATGACAAAGTACGTATAGAGCAACAGCTGGAGCGCATCCGGGCGCATAATACGCGCCTGCGTGCACTCATTACCGAGCCGCAGCCGCACAGCCTGTGGCAACAGGTCACCCGCTCTGCCGCCCAGCCTGATAGCCTGCTTGGCGGCATGACCTTGTCTATCAAGGATAATATCGATACGGATTTCGCACCGACAACGGCTGGAGCCGCCTTTTGGCAGGATCGGCAGCCCGCTGCCAATGCCGTGGTCGTGCAGCGCATGTTGGCAGCCGGAGGCATCCCCATGGGCAAGGCCAACATGACCGAGCTTGCCTGGGGGGTGCGTAGTGATTCGGCAACAGGCGGGCAATGCCTCAATCCCCTCGATGAGCGGCGCATCGCCGGTGGCTCCAGCGGGGGCTCGGCCGCCTCGGTGGCTGCCGGCTTTTGTGATGCCTCACTGGGCACAGATACAGGGGGCTCGACCCGTATCCCGGCTGCCTTTTGCGGGCTCTATGGCCTGCGGCCCACCTACGGAGCATTGCCCAATACAGGCGTGCTGCCATTGAGCAGCTCACACGATACCGTTGGCATCGTAGCGCGTAGTGTCGATGCGGTGGCACGGATTTTTACAGCCCTTGCCGGGTACTGTCCGCAGGATCCGGCTAGCCGTAGGCAGCCCCCAGCCCCTGTTTGGCCCGGGCTGCAGGACGGGGTGGCAGGCCTACGCATCGGGATACCGGAAAATTATTATTTTGCCTACTGCACCGAGGAAATCAGCCAGCAGGTGATGCAAACCGCCCGTTTCCTGCAGGAGCGGGGCGCCACGCTGGTTAGCATCGACCTGCCGGATGCGATTACTGCCTTTGAACATGCGGCCTGCATCATGTCCACTGAGGTCAGCAGCCTGTACGACGAGCGACTGCGTACTGCTCCCGACAGCATCAGTGCCCCGGTTCGGCAGCGCATGCTGCAGGCCTACGAGGACTACGGTGCCTTTGATGTGGCCCGGGCCCATCAGTTCAGAGCCCGGTGGCGCTGGCAGCTGGCCCGGTTATATGGCCCGCAGGTAGATCTCAGCCTCATTCCGGCGACCCCTACCACCGCACCGCTGCTAAACGATGAGCGTAGCCTTCTGCAGGCCACCAGAGACCTGGCCCGCAACACCTATCCCAGCGCCCTGGCAGGCATCCCCAGCCTGGCCGTGCCCTGCGGACAGAGCGCAGACGGCATGCCCATCGGATTACTGCTGGAAAGCGCCTGGGGACGAGAAGACCTGCTCCTGCGTGTCGCCCGCACAATAGAAAACAGCCAGACCTGAGGCCTGGCTGCATGGCAAGCAACCATCTATCCGTTATTTGATATCGAGCTTGCGCACATTGGATTTGGGCGCAAGCTTGGGCAGGTTGAGTACGAGCACCCCATCATTGTAATCGGCATTGGCCTGCTCGACATTGACCTCCACAGGCAGCTCAAAGCGACGGGCCACAGAGCCCACATAGCGCTCACGACGCAGCATGCGCTCGTCCTCGACGCTGTCCTCTTGCTTGACCTCTGCCTGAATGGTGACCAGCCCCCCTTCGATTTCTACGTGAATGTCTTCCTTTTTGACGCCGGGCAACTCGGCCTCAACCACATAGGCATCGCCATTTTCCTTGATATCCAGCTTGATATTGCGTGGCAAGGCATCACCATGTAGTGGTTTGACGAAAAACCCATCGGTCAGATCATTAAACAAATCATTCATCAGACGGCTGCTGATTGGAAAGTTTGACATAGTATTTCCCCCTGTTTGTACCAATTATTTCACACATTTTGCAGTCAGGAGTTGCTCGCATTTGCGACCGTCCCCTGTGCCTCTGTATTAATAGGTTAGGGTAAAAACAAAAAAATCAAGGGCGGGGGAGGGCTTCTTTGCAAGCAAATGTAAACACGGTGCCTGGACAACTGTATTATGATAGTTGGCAATGAGAGCATTTCAGCCATAGGAGGGCAGGATGGCCATTCTAGTCACAGGTGGCGCCGGCTTTATCGGCTCGGCCCTGGTACGTCACCTGATTGAGCATACCAACCAGACCATCATCAATGTGGACAAGATGGACTACTCCAGCAGCCAGCAGGCGCTGGCTGCAGTGCGCACGCACCCACAGTATGTGTTTTACCACACCAACATCAGTCATCGCCAAAAGCTGGCCGAGATCTTTGCCCGCCACAAACCCCAGGCGGTATTTCATCTGGCGGCCCAAACCCATGTGGATCGCTCGATTGACAGCCCGCGGGGATTTATGGAAAGCAATATTATGGGCACCTTTGAGCTGCTTGAGGTCATACGCAGCTACTGGCATGAGCTACCGGTCAAAGAGCAGGTCGCTTTTCGTCTGATTCATATTTCTACCGATGAGGTGTATGGGGATTTGGGGCTCAATGACCAGCCCCCGCTCAAGGAGCAGTCCTGCTATCTGCCCAGCTCACCGTACTCGGCCAGCAAGGCGGCCAGCGATCATCTGGTACGCGCTTGGCACCGTACCTACGAGCTCCCGGTCATCCTGACCCATTGCACAAATAACTACGGTCCCTACCAATATCCGGAAAAACTCATTCCCTACATGATTAACTGTGCCCTGCACGAGCGCCCGCTCACCATCTACGGGCAGGGCAACCAGATACGGGACTGGATCCATGTGACGGATCATGTGCGGGCCCTGCACCAAATCTGGGCCCACGGTCGCATCGGTCAAAGCTATAACATCAGCGCCGAGCATCGGCTCACCAACATCGAGCTGGTACACAAGCTATGTGCCCATCTGGATCAGATCAGGCCTCACCAAACCCTGCCCAGCTATGCTGAACTTATCACGCACGTAGCCGAGCGGCCGGGCCACGATCAGCGTTATGCACTCGACGCGAGCAAGCTGCGTTACGAGCTGGGCTGGCAGCCCGAGGTAGACTTTGAGCAGGGGCTCAGAGATACCGTGCGCTGGTACGCTGAGCACCTCTAGTTCCTAACCCAGTAGCTGACGCACCAGACTGAGCCAGTACTGCACCCCGATAGGTAATAGCTCATCATTGAAATCATAATGCGGATTGTGCAAAGGCGCACTGTCCACGCCATTACCCAGCCAGATGTAGGCCCCGGGTACCTTTTCCAACATAAAGGAAAAATCCTCGGACCCCATGCTCGGCGTCTGATTCCGATGGATGGTGTGAATGGCCGGCACCGCCTCCAGAGCCTGCACACAAATCTGCGCATGCTCGGGATTATTGATGGTGGCCGGATAACGGGACTGATAATCCAGCTCGGCCCGCAGACGGTGAAATCCGGCCAAAGCCTGTACCGCCTCCTCAAACCGCTGCTGCAAGCGTGCCTGCAGCTCAGGATCAAAACAACGAATCGTGCCTCGGAGATGAACCGACTCGGGGATGACATTATAGGTATGGCCGGCCTCGATACTGGTAAAACTCAATACCGCTGGCTCATGGGGCGCCACCTCGCGCGAAATCACCCCCTGCAACTGCGTAATCAATTGACTGGCCGCCAGGATGGTGTCCGTACCCTCCTCGGGCTTGGCCGCATGACAGCCCTGACCGTGCAAGGTCAAATCAAAAATATCAAAAGCCGCCATTACTGGACCATCATTGACCACCGCCTCGCCCAGCGGCAACCCCGGCCAATTATGCACGGCAAAGACCGCATCCATGGGAAAGCGCTCAAACAGCCCCTCCTCAACCATGACACGGGCACCGCCCTCATTTTCCTCGGCTGGCTGAAAGATGAAGTGCACCGTACCGGCAAAGTCTGGTTGTCTGGCGAGGCTATGAACCGCACCCAAGAGCATGGTCATATGACCATCATGGCCACAGGCATGCATCTTGCCCTCGATAGTGGACTGATAGGGTAAATCCGTCAGCTCATCCACATCCAGCGCATCAATGTCAGCACGTAGCCCAATTGACGGACCCGGGCCACCAGTACCCTTGAGCACTGCCACAATACCGGTGCCGTGACCCCAACCAGAGTGCACCGCCAGATTGGGCAGCTCATTTAAAATCTCCAGAAGCCGTGCATTGGTGCGCTTTTCCTCAAAAGCGGTTTCCGGATGGCGATGAAAGTCATGCCGCCAGGAGCGTAACAGCTCCTGAGCCGGCGGATGAATAACAGTAGTCATAAAAACACTCTATAACAAAATATCAGCAATAATGGCAGAGCCCACAAAAGTGCCGGTAAAGACCAGTAAAGCAGTAATGATGAGCTTCCAGCCAGTACGTCTGAACATGGTAAACTCACGCGGCGTCAAGGCCAGACCGGCATAAGCCAACACCGGGGTCACAATAGCTAAAAAGTTGACCTGCGCTAAATGCTCAAGCATCCACTCACTACCGGGAATCCAGGGCAAAGTCAGCACAATACTGACCAGCGAAACCCACGCCACACTAGGCAGATAAAAGGGCATGAAACGTGTGACCACCAAACCGATAATCGTCATCACGTATAAAATAATCATACCAGGCAGCGCATCCATCAGGGCAATACCCGCCGCCGCATTGGAAAGCCAGGCGACAAAACACACCGCTGCCACCACCACACAAGCATGACCCAAATGGTTTTCCGGCCGCAGATCATCGGTTTCGGAGGGCTCATCCTGAAAATCAGGGGCTGTCCCGGCAGTGGTATCCCCGGCCGCAACCGCAGCAGCCAGACGGCGACGCGTCAGCGCCCCATAAAAGCGCTCGGCAATGGGGAGCGCCACAAACAAGGACAAATACAAACCCGTGGCATAGGTGAGTAAATTACTGGCCCCGGCAAAGGCGAGCAACGTCTCCTCAATCTCGGGCGCCATATTGGCCAACGCCCCCGAACAAGCTGCCACCATGCTGCCACTACCTACCCCGCACGCCATGGCCAGCGCCCGCGGATCAAGCAGATCCAGACTCATGATAAAGCTGGCCATCAGGGCAAACCACAGGGTACCAAACATCGTACCTACCACATAAACCCCCATGACCCCGATACCCTCGGGCCCCTTGAGCCCGTATTTATCAGAAATGATGGCAATGTTGGGCTCGCGGGCAATGGAAAAGGTAGCGCCAATCGTCTCACGCCCCATTTTTAACAGCAGCACCGCCACCGGCAAGGCAATAATCATGGTGCCCAGATTACCCAACTCCTGCAACAACAACGCCGGCCCGGCATTGATAATATCCTCGATGGCCGGACCAATGGTCGTACCGAAACGGGCAATAAAAGGCAAAATGGAAACCAGAATCAGGGGCGAGGCCGCCATACTCACCTCAATAGGCACCCAGCGTTTGGTCCCCTTGAATAAATAAGGATTAATCAAAACCGCAATAATGAAGGCATAAAACAGCGGCAATAACAACAAAGCACCGGGACCCAGAGGAATGTTGATAATGCCAATCCATTCGGAAATCACCGAGGCAATAATCACCAATAAATGCAACCGCCAATTAAGTAATAAAGACAGGGGCATA
>DATGTB010000063.1:0-4922 GCA_035302065.1 Paenalcaligenes sp.
CAAAGCCGCCAGATTAAAAAGATCAGCCCCCTCGGACATGCTTTGTTGCAAAGTCCCCAACCCCAGGAATAAAATGCCAAAGCCTGCCAGAAACATCCCCAGATCAGTAATACGGCCACGACCCAAAAGCTGAAATAAGGCACCAATCCCGATCAGGGGCAAGGTATAAAAGCTCAGATTGACCTTAAGTGCTAGTCCGGAAACCACCCAGCCGGCGGCCGTATTACCCAGACTGGCACCGATAACGACGCCGATCGCCTGGACAAAAGGAATGAGGCCGGCACTGACAAAACCAATCAGGGTGACCGTAGTCGCCGTTGAGGACTGCATCATGGCAGTTAAAATGGCGCCGGAGCCAAATGCACGCCAGGGCGTACCTGTAAAGCGCACGAGGACATTTTTCAGGGATTGCCCGGCAAAGGCCACGAGACCGCGTGATAGCAGCATCATCCCGACTAAAAACAGGCCAACACCCCCAACCAGTGGGAAAAACACCTCAAACATAGACATTGATGGGGTAGTAGTAAGGAGGGTAAATGCTAGATTCTAGCAAAGACGGCGTGCCGGCGGGAGAGGGTTTGGCTTTAGGGGTTTATACGAGGTTTTTGTTTTAATCATTGAAAGGATCGAACGCCCGTTCTAATATAAGTCATGGACGCACACACTAATCGTTTATTTCAGCTCGAGGGGGGCAAGCAGCAGGAGGTCCTGCAAACTGCCTTGTCCTTGTTTAGCCAAAAAGGTTTTTTCAATACCTCTGTGCACGAGATTGTGGCTCGAGCCGGGGTGTCGGTGGGTTTTACTTACCATCACTTCGGGGACAAACAGGGGGTTGCGCGCGCTTTGTATGATTATTTATTAGAGCGCATGAATACCTTATTGGATGAGATCGAGCTGCAACATGGCACTGCACAAGCGCGTTGCCGAGCAGTCATTCACATGTTATTCGAGCTGACTGAGGCCGAGCCGGAAACCATGTCTTTTATCATTCATGCCCGGCATCAGGAGTTTTTGCCCCAGGAAAAGCCCATCTGCTCTGCGTCTGCTTTTGTGCGCATGCGCCGTTTTGTCAGCGACGGGTTACAGGCGGGTGAGTTAAAGCCCATGGATTCAGCGTTGGCCAGTGCGCTCATGTATGGTGCTGCCATTCGCTTGCTATGCCTGCGACTCGATGGTGTTGTGCACGACAATCTTTTTGATTATTTTGAGCCCCTGTGGGCGCAGGTGTGGACTCAGCTCGCAGCTGATTAAAAAACATCCATGCAGCCCCGGGTGCTACTCGGCCCAAGGTCAGAACGAATGCTCGTTCTGGGCTTAAGCATTTAAAGGAGGAAGCATGACACATCATATTGTCATTGTGGGCGGTGGGATTGGCGGGACAATGACTGCCAATCATCTGGTCACCAAACTTTATCCGGAAATACGCATGGGCAAGGTGCGCATTACCATGCTGTCCAATTCGCCCTGGCATTATTATAAGCCCGCCTTCATGTATGTGGCTTTTAATCGCTTTTTTCTGGATGAGCTGCGGCGACCACAGCAAAGCCTGCTACGTCCGGAAATTGATTTTCAGCTAGAGGAGGTAGTGCATTTTGACTTTGAGGACCAGCATCTGGAGTGCAAAAGCGGGCGGCGTATCGGCTACGACCATCTGGTAATTGCAACGGGTTGCATCCCGGCACCGCACAAGATCGAAGGTCTCAAAGAGGCCGGCAACCATTTCTACCAGTATCAGCCGGCCCGGGCATTGGCCGAAAAGCTGACCACCATAGAAAAGGGCCGGATTTTTATCACCGTCACCTTCCCCAAGACGCATAATGTGCCTCATCAGTGCGGGATTGCACCCATTGAGACCACGTTGATGCTTGATGATCTACTGCGTCAACGCGGGGTGCGCGATCAGGTAGAGATAGTCTATACCTACCCGACGGTATCCCAGTTATTGCGCAATTGCTTGTTCATGCAGGAGGATACCTGCAATGTGTTGCCCCCTATCTTTGATGAAAAGGGGATTAAACATCAGCGCGGGTTCACATTGGCCCGGGTCGATCCTGACAAGAAAATCGCTTATAGCGAGGAGGGCGCAGAGGAAAGCTTTGATATTCTCATGTCGACCCCACCCATCGAGGCGGTGCAGGCCGTGCGTGATACCGGTATTTCCCAGGCGGCAGATGATGAGGGGTGGTTGCCCACCGATCATGAAACCATGCAGGTGTTGGGGCTGGAAAATGTCTATGTGTTGGGAGACACCGTGGATCTGCCCATCTCAAAGGCAGGCGGCTCTTGCCATAACCAATCACCGGTGGTTGTGAATAATATCGCTTCGGAAATCCGTTACGGCACCGTATCTGATGCCTATGATGGTCGGGTCGTGGCCATTGCCCAGATGGGCCTCGAAAATGGCATGCCCCTTTGGTATGACTATCAGGATGATGTAAAACCGACCCCCCCGAACAAGATTGGTGGCTTGATGCGCAAGGGCTTTAACCGCGGGGTGTATTGGGCGGTGGCCCGGGGCTTGATTTAATAAGGAGGAGTGGGCATATGACACAATCCAATGATAATTATCTTTCCATTGATGAGGGCAAAGCATTGCCCAAGGATATAGACGCCTTGATTCAGGATGATGCGACATTGGCCGGTTTGCAAGAGCTGATTGACAAGCTCGAGCCCTTGATTGCCGGAGGGCGCTTGCATCGCTTGGTGGATATTGCTTCTATCGCTGCTGATTTGGTGGATATGAGCGATAAATATATGGTGGAAAAGCTGGCCAAGGCCGGTGAGGAGTTGGTGGGTGGGACCTGGGCAGTGGGCAATGCGGCCCGTATGGCCAGCACTCAACTGCGTGACATGGAGCAGACGCCCAGCCTCATAGGCTTATTACGTCTGGCCCGGGAGCCTGATGTGCGGCGAGGCCTGACCTTTTTATTGTTATTTGCCTCAGTCATAGGCAAAACTCACCGCTATCAGGATCTGGACTACACGACTGAATAACCGTTGACAGCTCTGACAGGGCGGGCCCGGTTATCGACCGGGCCCGCTTTGTTTTACTCCTCGGCATCCTGCTTGGATTGCTGTTTGCTTTGTAGCGACTGAGTCAAGCGATCCAGCAGCATGGCGACAATTACGACCGCAATGCCTGCGACAAAACCATCGCCGGGGCGCAATCTCTGAATGGCGCGCCAGACCTCGCTACCAAGCCCATCCGCGCCAATCATTGCGGCAATGACCACCATGGACAGGGCCAGCATGATAGTTTGGTTGATGCCAGCCATGATGGTAGGCAATGCCAGTGGCATTTGCACCTTGAATAATTTTTGGCGCCGTGATGAGCCATAGGCATCAGCTGCCTCGATAAGCTCTGTGGGGACCTGCCGAATACCCAGAATGGTCAGTCGGATTGCAGGTGGCATAGAAAAGATCACGGTCGCAAAGATCGCTGATACAGAGCCGATGCCAAAAAATGGAATGGCCGGAATCAGGTACACAAAGGCGGGCATGGTCTGCATGAAATCCAGCAAAGGCATGACCACCCGATACATCCTTTGGGATAGGGCGGCAATAATGCCCACCGGAATGGCAATGACCACAGCCACGATGGTTGCCAGCACCACCAGGGTCAGGGTCTGTATGGTGGCAATCCAAAGACCGAGATTCCAAATCAGTCCCAGTCCCAAAACCGCACCCAAAGCCAGGCGCCAGCCCGACAGGCGCCAGCACACAAGGGCAAACAGGGCGATAAACAGCCACTCCGGAACAAATAAGAGGGCATCGTTCAATACATCGATGCCGGTTTCGGTCAGGCGGGCGATCCCGCGGGTGGTGCCGGAATAGTGGCGCGTGAGAAAATTAAGGCCATCCTCAATCCAGGCGGCCAAAGGAATAGAGGGAATATTAATCATAGGGGCTCACCTGCCTTGGCTAGCTCAGCAAGTACTGCGCCCTTGACAATAACGCCCAGCAGCTGATGGTTCTCATTGACTACCGCAAGTGGAATACTACGTTCGTTAAAAAGGCCAAATATCTCGTTCAAAGGATCATCCGGACTGATGGTGGGTACTTCTCTTTCTATATAATTTTCAATACTTGTTGCCTCATCACGCAGGGCGTCGCGGACATTGCTCGCGGAAATGAGGCCAATGAGCCTCCGATCGCGTTCAATGACATACATCACATCAAAGCCGTTTTCCCGCATTTTGCGTGCCGTTGTACGTGGCCCATCTGCGGGTCGGGCCGTGGCGCGTACGGGACGCATGGCATTATCTGCAGTCAGTACCCGGGTTTTATCCACACCTTCGATAAAACGGGCGACATATTCGTCGGCTGGCTGCGTGAGAATCTCTTCGGGGGTGCCGTCTTGCACGATCTCGCCATCTTTGAGCAAGATGATGCGATCGCCAATATTAAGCGCCTCGTCCAAATCGTGGGTGATAAAGATAGTAGTTTTCTGTGTCCGGTATTGCAGCTCTTGTATTTCCTGCTGCATATCCTTGCGTATCAGGGGATCAAGCGCTGAAAAGGCCTCATCCATCAGCAATACATTGCCGTCCGTGGCCAAGGCCCGTGCCAGACCGACCCGCTGTTGCATCCCGCCCGAGAGCTGGTGCGGGTAAGCGTCCTCCCAGCCTTCGAGTCCGACTTGCTTGAGCGCCTCAAGGGCGATCTCCTCGCGTTCGGTTTTGGCCATATGCTGTATTTCCAGGCCAAATTGCGCATTTTCAAGCACGGTACGATGCGGAAACAGGGCAAAATTCTGGAAGACCATGGAAAAATATTTTTTACGCCGATCCAGCAGATCATGCTCAGAGAGTTTGGTCAGGTCCTCGTTATTGATATAGATTTCGCCTTCAGTAGGTTCTACCAGACGGTTCAGGCAGCGAATCAGGGTAGATTTCCCTGAGCCTGACAGGCCCATGATGACC
>DATGTB010000064.1:0-2892 GCA_035302065.1 Paenalcaligenes sp.
GTCTATCAAATGTGCCGCCGTTGATGTCCCTTTCGGGGGAGCCAAAGGAGGGGTGCGCATCGATCCCAAGCACTATTCCCGACAGGAATTGGCACGCGTCACCCGCCGATATACTGCGGAAATACGGCCTATCATTGGTCCAGAGCATGATATTCCTGCGCCTGATGTAAATACCGACAGTCAGATTATGGCCTGGATGATGGATACCTATTCTGCTCTCAATGGCTCCCACGACAGTGGGATTGTCACAGGCAAACCCATCACGCTGGGTGGTAGTCTGGGCCGCGAGCAATCTACTGGACGCGGTGTGTTTATTACCGCTACCGAGGCGGCCGGTGAACGCAACCTGGACCTGCAAGGAGCACGCGTTTGTATACAGGGCTTTGGCAATGTTGGCGGCATAGCCGCTGAGTGCTTTCATCAGGCCGGTGCCAAAGTCATCGCAGTGCAGGATTTCAGCACTACCTTATATGATGAAAATGGCCTTGATATCCCTGCCTTGCGTGAGTATTGTGCGCAGCACCCCCGTGAGGGATTGGTAGGCACCGCGCAAGACAAGCAAATCTCCATGGATGAGTTCTGGGACATCAAAAGTGATATCCTCGTGCCTGCGGCCCTGGAGGATCAAATCAACGAGCACAATGCTCCCCGCATCGACACCCGTATCGTAGTCGAGGGCGCTAACGGCCCCACAACACCAAAAGCAGACGATATCCTCACGGACAAGGGCGTGCTTATCGTGCCCGATGTGTTGGCCAACGCCGGTGGTGTGACAGTCAGCTACTTTGAGTGGGTGCAAAACCAATCCCATTTCTACTGGGACGAGGACACCATCTATGAGCGCCTGGAGACCAAGCTGCGAGAAGCTTACAAGGAAATCGCCAGCGTGGCCAAAACCCATCAGGTAAGCATGCGCACCGCGGCTTATATACTGGCATGTACCCGCATCCTGGAAACACGCGCCTTGCGCGGGATTTTTCCTTGACCGCCATCGCCAGGCGGGGAAAAACTGCGTATTATAATGGGCGTTCTTTATCCTTCCCCTTTCATTTTTAATGACTCTTCAGGCTGTGACTGCATCTAATGTGCCCTGCGCCGCGACTGTGCAGGTGGAAAATATTCACAAATCCTTTGGCACACACCGTGTTCTCAAGGGGATCTCGTTTACAGCGCAAAAAGGCGAAGTGCTATCCATCATTGGTGCCTCTGGCTCTGGCAAAAGCACGCTGTTGCGTTGTATTAATCATTTGGTGGTCCCGGACGAGGGTGAGGTGCGTATTGGCGCTGATGTGCTGCGCACACGCAAGCAACGGGATGGCACAACGGTAACACTTAATCCACGCCTATTGGAAAAGGTGCGCTGCCGATTGGGCATGGTCTTTCAGAACTTCAATCTCTGGTCTCACCGCACAGCCCTGCAAAATATTACCGAGGGCCCTATCCACGTGCTACGCGAGCCCCGTATCCAGGCGACAGAAAAGGCGCAAGATCTGCTCGCCAAGGTAGGACTGGCCGACAAGGCCAATGCCTATCCGGCAGAACTTTCCGGTGGTCAACAACAACGGGTTGCCATAGCACGGGCTTTGGCGATGAACCCCGAGGTGCTATTATTTGATGAGCCTACTTCTGCGCTTGACCCGGAGATGGTGGGCGAGGTGCTGCGTGTGATCCGGCAGCTGGCCCAGGAGGGTCGCACCATGATTTTGGTCACCCACGAAATGCAATTTGCGCGCGAGGTCTCCAATCACACCATTTTTATGCATAATGGGATATGCGCTGAGTCGGGCCCGGCAAAGCAACTCTTTGACGCCCCTCAAACCGCACGATTACAGCAGTTTTTACAACCCTTACAATGATTTTTTGGCTGTGTGAATTCGTTCATGCAGCTGTTTTGTGTCTATCGATCGACTTCCACTGGGAGAGAGAACACCATGAAACTCATTAATCAAATTATTATTGGTGCAGCAAGTACGCTGGTCAGCACAGCCCTGTTGGCTGCCCCTTCCTATAAAATCGGTACCGAGGGCGGCTATCCCCCCTGGAGCATGGTCGATGCTTCGGGTAATGTCACCGGCTTTGATGCCGATGTGGCTGCTGGACTCTGTGAGGAGCTGGGCGCTGACTGCCGCTTTGTGGTGCAGTCCTTTGATAGCCTGATTCCTTCGTTAAATGCCAACCGCTTTGATCTCATCATCTCCGGGATGTCCTACACCCCCGAACGGGCCAAGCGCGTCAACTTCAGTATTCCCTATGCGGTCGAGGATGCCATTTTCATTTTGGCGGCAGATAACGAGCTGGTGCAGGCACCTGATAGTGAAACCATCTTTGCAGGCCTGGGGGGCAAAACCATCGGCGTACAGGGGGGAACTACCCACGGTGCCTATCTGGCCAAAATGGCTCCTGAGGTCAATATCAAGGACTATGAGACCCTCGATCAAATGCAAATTGACCTCGATGCCGGGCGCCTCGATGGCACCTTTGCCGATCTGACTTCCCAGCAGCAGTTCTTTGACAAAATGCAAAGCGATCAGTTTGCCCTGACTGATTATGTCATCAAGGGTTCCTCCGACCCTGAAACGCTCGGTTACGGTATTGCAGTGGGCATTCACCCTGATAACGACGAGCTCAAGAAACAAGTCGACGCTGCTTTATGCACCCTCATTGAAAACGGCACAATGAAGGAGGCCAGCGAAAAATGGTTCCAGATCGATATCTCCAACTACGAAATCTGTGAAGACAACTAATCGATAGCGAAATCCATGTTTGAGCGGATGCTGCCCATACTATTGGAAGGCTGGGGCTGGATGCTGATAAAAGGAGCATTCATGACCCTGTTCATTGCTCTTTTCGGTATGCTGCTGGGCACATTCATCGGCATTGCCGGAGCCAGCA
>DATGTB010000065.1:0-2854 GCA_035302065.1 Paenalcaligenes sp.
GTTGGAACTCGGGGGCAAGTCGCCGCATATCATTTATGCCGATGCCAATCTGGAGCACGCAGTGGCCGCAGCCGCAGCCGGCATTTTTGGTTCGGCCGGTCAGTCTTGTGTTGCCGGCTCGCGCTTATTCATACAACAAGAAGTCTATGACGAGGTATTAACACGCTTGGTTGAGCGTACTCAGCGTATTGTGGTAGGCCCGCCCGAGCAACCCGGGGTTGAGGTAGGACCGCTGGCTTCCTTTGAGCATCGTGATAATGTGCATGCGTTTGTTGAGCGGGCGCGGGCAGAGGGGGGGCAGATTCTGTGCGGTGGGCATCCGCCCCAAGGCGCAGAGTATGAGCATGGAGCCTATTATCTGCCGACCATTATCGCCGGCCTGCCGAATCAGTCAGCCACCTGTCAGCAGGAGGCCTTTGGTCCGGTATTGGTGGTCTTGCCTTTTACCGATGAGCAGGATCTGATCAAGCAAGCCAATGACAGTGATTTTGGTTTGGCTTGTGGCATTTGGACTCAGGATTTCAAAAAAGCCTGGCGTACCGGTCGGGCGCTGCAGGCCGGGTCGGTCTGGATCAACACCTACAAACAGTCAATCACCACAACCCCGTTTGGGGGCTTTAAGGATAGCGGAATTGGCCGGGAAAAAGGTATTGCCGGTCTGAAGCTCTATACCGAAACCAAGAGCATGTTTTTTGGTTTGCATGAGTCCCCTTTACCATTAGCGAAATAGATAGGAGTAATTATGTCAGCATCAGCACGAGTGGCGTTATATGGCCTTGGTTCCATGGGGATGGAGGTTGCCAGGCGCTTGAGTCGGGTCTTTCAGCTGCAGGTGGCCGACCTGAACGAGGAGGCTTTACTGCAGGCCGAAACCGAGTTGGGCGCTCAGCGCGTGCGTTGCCCTGAGGATGTGGCGCAAACAGATTTCATCGTGCTGTGTCTGCCCGATCCGGGGATTTCCTTGCAGGTGCTCAAGGAGATTGGCCCGCATCTGAAGTCCGGAGCCGTGGTGATCGAAACCTCTACCGTTAATCCGCAGGATATCGCTCTACAGGCAAAGCTATTGGCCGCCCATGAGATAGATATGATTGATGCCTCCTTGATGGCCGGGGTAGCGCAGATGAAGGCAGGGCAGGCAAAGCTGTTGATAGGCGGGGCGCCCGAGGTGATTGGCCAGTGTGCACCGGTGTTGGATGCCCTCGCAGAGAAACAAGTGGTTTTTGGGCCTTTGGGCAGCGGGGCTGCAGCCAAGGTGATTAATAACGCAGTTGCCCATGCCGTTATGGTGGTTGTAGCCGAGGCCGGCTCGCTGGCAAGTGCCAATCAGGTCGACTTGGATAAGCTGATTCAACTGCTTTCTGACCCACAGATGGGCATTCACCGACCATTGACGTACCGCCTGGCGGAGCGTATTCTGAACGAGGATTATCAAGGGGGCATGCCCATGGATGCGGCCTGCAAGGACTCCATGCTCGCTTTGACCCTGGCCCAGTCCAGCGGGGTGCCCTTATTTGCCATTCAGGCATGTCATTCAGTTTATGAAATGGCAGTGGCCGCTGGTTATGCGCGCGACGACTACGCGGCCATTGCAAAACTCTGGGATGGTTGGGGGGTGCCCGTGGTCAATGATATACAACATTAAATATCGACCATTAAAAGCTTTTTTATTAGCAACTGAAACCGGTTCATTTACTCAGGCAGCTGAGCTGCTGGGCGTGACCCAGCCGTCATTTAGCGCCTTGATACGCGATCTGGAGCAAACCCTGGGGCTCAAGCTGTTTGAGCGCACAACGCGTCGCATCATGTTGACCTCCGAGGGAATCGATTTTTGTGATCAGATTCGCCGGCCCATTGCTGAAATAGAGGGCGCATACCGCAGCCTGATGGATTTGGCTGCTGCACAGCGCAGTTCCATTGTCATGGGGGCGCTGCCCTCTACTGCGCTTACGATTATTCCTCCCACCCTGAAAAGACTGCGGCAGACCCACCCTGCCTTGAAAATCCGGGTGGTCGAGGCACATAATGATGACCTGATTAATATGCTCCGTACCAGTCAGGTAGAGTTTGTGCTAGCGACCTTACTGACCGAGGTCGAGGATTTTCGAGTCACGCCTTTGGTTGATGATGTCTTTTGTGCGGTTTATCCACCGGGGCATCCGGTGGCAGAGCATCAGCAACTGTATTTAGCGGACCTGGTCCCCTATGATTTGATTTTGCTCTCCAAGGGTTCGAGTGCACGTGATTTATTCGATCGAGCCGTTGCCGATGTACCCGCAACGGCTGGATTACGCATTGATGTTACCCACATGTCCAGCGCAGTTTCCTTGGTGCATCAGGGGTTGGGATTGGCCGTGCTGCCAAAGTTGGCCCTCAAGGCCCTTAATTTGGATGGCCTGCGCTATACCCCCTTGAGCGATAGGGTGGCGCACCGGACCATAAATATCATCCGGCATGGCAGGCACAGGCTATCCTCTGCCGGAGAAACCCTGACGGAGGGATTGCTCGAAGCCTGTGGTATGCAGGTGCCAGCCGATTTGTAGCCGAAGCGTTTCAGGGCGTTTCAGGTTTTTTTGTCAATAGGGCTCGTCCAAAAAGCCAAGCTGCTAGTAACCCTGAGAGCCCGATGGTGGCGATACCGGTTCCCAAGGTCAATAGTGCGGTCAACAACGAGATGAGTAGCGGCCCGGCCGTTTGCCCGACATCCGTAAACACCCGCCACAGCCCCAAAAACTCGATTTCATTATCCTTGGGCGCCGCATCGGCCCCCAGAGTCATTACGATGCCGGCACTAATGCCATTACCCACGCCCATGAACAGGGCAATGCCGATAAAGCTGATCAGTTGGCCAGTCAAC
>DATGTB010000066.1:0-3241 GCA_035302065.1 Paenalcaligenes sp.
CCTTGAGGGCAGCAGCAAAAGCCATTACGCCCAGGCCATTGCGCAGTATTTGCGGGCCCGCGGCTGGGTCGTTGTCATTGCCCACTTTCGTGGTTGCTCGGGGTTTCCCAACCGCATGGCGCGTGCCTATTTCTCTGGCGACAGCGAGGATATCGCTTTCATGCTTGCCAGCGTCCGTGCCCGCTTGCCGCAGGCGCAATGGCATACGGCAGGCGTTTCCATGGGTGGCAATGCCCTGCTGAAATACCTGGGCGAACAGCAGCAGGCGGCAGACTGGATAAAAGGCTGTGTCGCAGTTTCAGCGCCCTTGGATTTGCTGGCCTGTGGAGAGCAGCTATCCAACTCCTTTTGGGGGCGGTATATCTACAGTCCCTATTTTTTACGTAGCATGCGCGCCAAAATACTGGCCAAAACGCACCGCTACCCGGGCCTCATCGACTTTATACAGCTTAACCAGATTCGCACCATCCGCGAGTTTGACGATCTCTATACTGCGCCCATGCATGGCTATCGCAATGCTCATGATTATTGGCAAAGCTGCTCAGCCAAGCCCTTGCTGAAAAACATCGCCGTCCCCACCCTGATATTGAACGCCCTGAACGATCCCTTTATCCCGCCGCAAACCCTGCCCGCAGTGCGGGACTGCAGCAAACAAATCCTGCTGCATCAACCCCCAACCGGTGGTCACGTGGGATTTACCACAGGCGCCTTTCCGGGCAGCTTTCAGTGGCTTGCTCAGCGCGTAGCCCATTTTTTCCGCACTAACTCTTGAAACGGCTCAATAGCGCCCGCTCACGCTCGAGGCGGTCCTGCAACTCGCGAATCTGCACATCCAGACGTGACTGCTCGTAAAAATCATCACTGAGGTTGCGCGCCTGACGCAACTGCTCAACAGCCGTGGGCAAGGCCCCGACTCGTTCATAATACTCAGCCATGGCGCGACGAGCAGCTATGGGTTGGTTTTCTCGCTCGTAGCTCTTGGCTATCAGCTGATACCAGCGCGGCTCATCAGGCCATTTGTCTATTAATTCATCCAAAAAATCAATGGCCTGAGTATCTGCTCCGACTGCCTGCATGGCCTGGGCGTAGACCAGGCCCAGGGCCTGCTGATTGGGCCACATCTGCCAAGCCTGCCGGGCCTTGTCAAGGGCGGCCTGCTCCTGCCCAGTTGTCATGAGCAGCTCTACCTCGAGGATATCCAGGGCGGCATTTTGCTGTTTGGCTCGCGCCCGGGCAATCAAATCTGCAGACTCCTCATACTCTTTGCGCTTAAAAGCGGCAAACGCCTTGCCATACAGGGCGGCGGACTGTGCAACCGGACGATCGCCCTGCTGCTCTGCATCAAACTGCTGCATGGCCTGCTGTAGGGCCATGCCGCCCCGGGCCTGCACGACCCGGCTGGCCGCCCGTACATACCAAAAATCATCATTCTGGTAATAATCTGCTTTCTGGGGTGTATTGGCCAACCGGCTTTCAATATCAGACTGACGTTGCTGCGACAATGGGTGCGTACTGGCATAAGAGCCGCGTACCGGCTCATTCAAACGCGAGCTTTGCATCAAACGCTGAAACATCTGGGCCATGCCTTTGGGGTCATAGCCTGCAGCTGTCAGCATTTGAAAACCAATGCGATCGGCCTCCTGCTCGGCCTGACGCGAAAAGCCCAACTGCCTGTCGATGGCTGCCGCCTGTCCAAATGAGGCCACCCCCATAGCCAAATCAGCACTCCCGGACAGGGCCGCCAACAAGGCCCCTGCCAAGGCCGCCATCATCATGTGGTTGGTCTGCGTGCTTTGGGTCATCCCGCGGGCCACATGCCGCTGGCCAACGTGCGCTATCTCATGCCCCAGGACCGAAGCCAGCTCGGCCTCGGAACGTGCGGTCGCAATGAGGCCGCTATTAATGCCGATATACCCTCCCGGCAGGGCAAAGGCATTAATTGATGGATCCCGGATCGCAAAAACCCGGATGGTTTGGTCAATTTTTGCCGGAGCGGCCTTGACCAATCGCTGACCAGTATCAGTCAGGTACTGGTTGATATACAACTCGTCAATATAGGTCGGATCACGCCGCCCTTGCTCCATGATGGCATCACCCAGCACAGCCTCTATGGCAGGTGATAGCTCAGCTGACGAAGCCGAGCCGATGGAGGGAATACCCACAGGCTGGGCACGCAGCAACACAGGCTGCCACAAAATAAGCAAAGTCAGAAACAAGGCCAGCCAAAATGGCAACGCATGTTGTGTTCGAGAGCTCATGTTTGAAGTGCGCATGGGTTCAATTTAAATCACTACAGTGGATTTGGGCCGCATCCAACGCGGCAATAGTAGCTTGCTACGGGCTGATAACCTCAGCACGGAACGCAGGGCAAAGACAATCCCCAGCGTCTCTACCAATCCAGCCGGAACCCACATGATTAGTCCGCCCATGGCCTGATCCTGGATGGCAGAAATGCTCGGGATGGCACGCCCGCATAAATCAAAGATAGGGTATAGATCCTGATTCGTAAAGGCGATGTAAGCCCCGGCGATGATTTGTGGCGTCATGGTAATCAAGGGGGAAATCACCCGCCCCCACGGGCTCATGGCTGCCGGTGGATGGGTACGCCAATCAAGAATCAGATTCCAATATAAAAAACCACTGATGACCACCGACCAATTCATGAAACGGTACAAACGCCAGTCAATCATGGAATAAAACTGTGGAGTGGGCAGAAGCCAGATGATGACAAAAAATATGAACAGAAATGGGATGAGCAAGGGGTGCGTACACCAATGAATCAGGCCACGACCCGCCCGCGTCTGATTAAAGCGCCGCAAACGGTGACGCCAGGCCAGCGGCAAACCGGCACGCATGACCTGCCCCGGATAGGCCAACATGACCAAAAAGGGCCCCAAATGGTGCAAGAACAAATGCTGTATGCGATGAATGAAAAACATGCGCTCAGCATAGTAATCCACCCGAGTGTGCAAGCAAATATATAAAATCACGACCCCGACATAAAACAGCCATTGCCTGTGCGGGGCAATGCGATGCACTCGAGCGCCACGCCAAAACAACACGACCCCGAATGTAAACAATACAATCAGGGTAGGGGAAAACTCCCAAGGGGTTAACCAGTTGATAACGGTTTCTACAGTTTCATTTACCAAAAGAGCGCTCACTATATACTTACCTCGTGATGCGTAACTATTTATTTGCTTTATCCTGAGGCCTATAGGTAGGATAATGCTTTCTTGGA
>DATGTB010000067.1:0-21449 GCA_035302065.1 Paenalcaligenes sp.
ACATGATGTGTTGCACCCGCACTGCTGTCTAAGCGGCCGTGTTAAGTCGCGCCCGCGTACCGAACCACCGCGCGCGCAGGTTTTCCAGAAACAAATACAATACCGGCGTGGTATAAAGCGTGAGCACCTGGCTCATCACCAACCCCCCAACAATTGTCAGTCCCAGAGGCTGACGCATTTCCACTCCGGCCCCCGTGGCAATGATTAAAGGTACTGCTCCCAATATGGCAGAAATTGTCGTCATCATGATTGGGCGAAACCGTACCAGGCACGCATCATAAATCGCCTGCTCGGCATCCACCTGGCCCTGGCGCTGGCGCATCAGGGCGTAATCAACCATCATGATGGCGTTTTTTTTGACGATACCAATCAGCAAAAACATGCCGATCATGGCGATGATTGTGAATTCCTTATCCAGGGCCAACAAAGTCAACAAAGCGCCCACCCCGGCAGAGGGCAGCGTCGATAAAATCGTCACGGGGTGCAAATAGCTTTCGTAGAGCATCCCCAAAACGATATACATGGTCAGCAAAGCGGCCAATAACAACCAGGGCTGTTGTGCAATAGAGTCACGCATCAGGCGGGACATCCCCTCATAGCTGACCTGTATTTTATTGGTGGGCAACTGTATCTGCGCCAAAGCCTGATTAATAGCCTGACTGGCCTGCTGCAAATTAATACCCTCGGCCAATCCAAAAGAAATATTTTCCGCGACAAATAAACCGTGATGACTAATACTCAGGGGGGCACTGCCGGGCACAAATTCCGTAAAAGTGCTGATAGGAATGCGCTCGCCTTGTGCAGTCACCACCTCGAGCTCCATCAGGGCCTCCACATCCTGTCGGAACCGCTCCTCCAGCGCCATGACAATATGGTATTGATTTAAGCGACCATAAATTACAGACACCTGCCGCTGGCTAAACGCATTATTGAGGGTGGTCGCAACCAAAGACATCTCCACCCCCAAAAGACGCGCTTTTTCCCTATCAATCACCAGCTCGATGCGCTGTCCCTGATCATCAGAATCAGTATCCACGTCAACTAGCTCCGGCAAGGTGGCCATGGCACGCTGTACTTTGGGCTGCCAGGTTTTAAGCTCATCAAAGTCACTGGCCAAAAGGGTAAGCTGCTCGGAGCCGGCCCGACCCAGTCCCCCACCCACAAAAATATCCTGTTGCGGCGTCAAAAACAACCGCGCCCCCGGTTCAGACTGCAATTGACTGCGCAAGCGATTCACCACCTCCTGAGCGCTCGCCTCACGATCCTCAAAAGGCAATAGCTCGACCAAAATCATGGATGATCCCGCGCCCCCCCGACCACCGGCAAAAACAGCGACACTGCGCACAGCAGGATCCGCCAGCAATACCTCACGAAACTGATCCAGTTTAGGCGTCATGGCCTGAAAGGAGGTCCCCCTATCCACCCGAAAAAACCCCATCAGCTGTCCGGTATCTTGCTGCGGAAACAGCCCCTTGGGGATAGTCATGAACAAGTAACCATTTAACAACACTGCCAACAACAGGGACAGCAACGTCAACCGTCGAAATCGAAGCGCCCAACCAAGCGTCACCGCATAGAAATGCACCAATTGGTCACCCAGTTGGCCCAAAAAACGTGCCATCAGTGCCGCCACACGTTGATAAGCTGAAGGAGATCGTGGCTCTGCAACCGCACTGCCTGCCCCTGCACGATACTCAGCCGGGCGCAGCATATGCGCTGCCATCATGGGCGTCAAAAGCAGGGAAATCAGCAGGGAAATCAAGACCGCTACGGTCAGGGTAACAGCAAACTCCTTGAATAACCGCCCTACCAGACCACCTACCAACCACATGGGGATAAATACGGCCACCAGGGAAAAGCTCATCGCTGTCACTGTGAAACTGACCTCACGCAGACCCCGGACCGCCGCTCCCATAGGCCCGTAGCCTTTTTCCAGATAACGGATAATACTTTCCAGTACCACAATGGCATCATCCACGACAAAACCCGTGGCCACAATCAAGGCCATCAGTGAAATGGTATTCAAGGTAAAGCCAAAGGCGTACATAAACGCAAAGGTGCTCACCAAAGAGGCCGGTACAGCGACCGCCGGAATAAAGGCTGCGCGCCAATTCCTCAGAAATAGGAGCACCACCCCGACCACCAGAAACACGGCAATGACCAAGGTCTTTTGAGCCTCATGCAAGGAGGCACGGATACTGGGCGTGCGATCCTGGGCCACCTGTAGCCGTACCTCGGCCGGCAACATGGCTTCGAGCTGGGGCAAACGCTCCCGAATAGACTCCACAGTTTCAATGATGTTGGCATCGGCCTGTCGACGCACCATCAATAGCACCGCAGGCTCATCATTCAAATATCCCAGGCTATAGAGGTTTTCCACCGAATCCTCCACCTGCGCCACATCCTCGATACGTATGCCGCCGCCATCCTGCCAGCGGATCATCAAGGGAGCAATCTGCTCGGCGGAATCCATCTGGCCGCCGGTACTGAGCCACAGCTGCCGATCCCCATCAGACAGATAGCCCAAGGGACGCATGGGATTCTCGGCAGCCAGAGTCTGTCGCACATCATCCAGCGACAACCCGGCACTGCTCAAAACCTGTGGATCAATGCTGACTCGCACGGCGGGTAAAGAGCCCCCACCGACGTCCACATCGCCCACCCCCTTGATTTGTGCCAACTTCTGCGCCACGATGGTGGTCGCCAAATCATAAAGCTCGCCCTGGCTGGCTGTGGGTGAACTCATGGCCAATACCATGATGGGAGCAGAAGAGGGATCAATTTTGTTATAGGTCGGCATGCGTCGCATACCCGAAGGCAACAAAGGTTGTGCCTGATTGATTGCCGCCTGCACATCACGGGCAGCGTTATTGATATCGCGATTGAGCTCGAACATCAACGAAATACGCGTGGAGCCCTCGGAGCTGCGCGAGGTCATCTGCGTCACCCCCGAAATGGCACCGAGCGACTGCTCTAGTGGCGTGGCCACACTCGAGGCCATCGTCTCCGGACTGGCGCCGGGCAAACTGGCCGTCACCGTAATCATGGGGAAATCCATTTGCGGCAGCGGAGCAACGGGCAAAAAGCGCAAAGCCAACGCCCCGATGGCCATCATCGCCAAGCAAATCAGCGTGCTGGTTACCGGCCGAAAAATGAAAATATTAAATAACCTCATGAACCCTGCCCTTGTTCAGCAGGCTGACGAGCGGGGCGCGTCCAGCGATCAAAAAACAAATACACGACGGGCGTGGTGTAAAGCGTTAGTAACTGACTACACAACAAACCTCCCACCATGACCAATCCCAACGGACGTCTCAGCTCGGCGCCAGCCCCCAAGGCAAACATCAACGGCAACGCACTGAAAAGCGCAGCAAAGGTCGTCATCAAAATGGGCCGGAAGCGCACCATGGCCGCATCAAAAATCGCCTCACGGGGCGGCTTTTTTTGTTCTCGCTGCGCGACCAGGGCAAAATCAATCATCATGATGGCATTTTTTTTCACGATGCCAATCAACAGAACAATACCGATAATACCGACCATATCCAGCTCGCGCCCCGTCAATAATAGCGCCCCCAACGCCCCGATAGTGGCCGATGGCAAGGTCGACAAAATGGTTACCGGATGAATATAGCTTTCGTATAAAATGCCCAGCACAATATACATGGTCAATACCGCTGCCAACAACAGCCACAACGATGTAGACAACGAGGCCTCAAAGGCATGTGCTGCCCCGAGCAAATGCAGCTCAGTGGAATCAGGCATCGCTGCTGCCTCCAGACTCTCCTCAATTGCCTGTACCGCCTCCGAAAGTGAATACCCAGCCGTCAAGTCAAAAGACACCTGCCCGGCGGGAAACTGATCCAGCCGCTCGATGGACAGGGCCAACGGCTCAAGCTCTGGTCGTGTGAGCACGGACAATGGCACCAGCGCCCCATCCCGGGCCGGCACATAAAGCAACGACAAATCCTCGATTTCGCGCCGAAACTCGGGCGCCACCTCAAGGACCACCCGGTACTGTGCTGATTGGGTATAAATGGTGGAAATCAAGCGTTGCCCATAAGCATCATACAAGGCCTCATCAATAGTGGATTTGCTGATGCCCAAACGGGCAGCGGTATCCCGATCGATATGCAAACGTAGCTGGCTGCCTTTTTCCTGCATATTGGTAGCCACACGACTTAATTCGGGCAACTGATCGAGCACCTCCAGCCATTGCGGGACCCATTCGGATAATTTGCGATGATCCGGATCCGATACGGCCAGCTGATAGGGCAGCCGACTGACCTGATCATCTACGGTCAGCTCCTGCACGGGCTGCAAAAAAACTTGCAACTCGGGCAACAATTCAAAACTGGCGCCAATACGCTCAGACACCTCGCGGGCCGTCGCCTGACGTTCGCCAAAAGGTTTCAAAATGACCTGCATATGGCCTGTATTCAGAGTTGGATTTGAACCATCCACACCGACAAAAGAGGTCACGGCCTCCACATCCGGATCGGCAAGCACTCGTTCAGCAGCCTGCTTTTGCAAAGACTGCATCGTGGAAAATGAAGCATCCTGCGGTCCCTGGGTAATCATTTGAATCAACCCGGCATCCTGCTGCGGGAAAAACCCTTTGGGCACCACCACATACATGCCGGCTGTCAACAGCAAAGTCCCCACTGTTACCAGCAACGTCAGGCGCTGATGACGCAGCACCCAAGCCAGACTGCGCTCATACCATGTATAGATCCGCTCCAGGACCCGCTCTGCCCACCGTATATACCAGCGACCAAACATCGGCTCCTCCTCGCTGACTGCGGATGCTTCAGCAGCGGCATTGCCGGACGCCTCCTGTTTTGGAGCGCGCAACAATCGTGCACACATCATCGGCGTAAGCGTGAGGGAGATCACCAGGGAAAGTAAAATGGCCACGGCCAGCGTCACCGCAAACTCCCTGAACAAGCGCCCAATGACATCACTCATGAAAAGTAATGGTATGAGTACCGCCACCAGGGATAAGGTCAGTGAAACCAGGGTAAAAGCAATCTGCTGTGCCCCCTTGAGCGAGGCCTGCAAGGGGCGCATGCCCTGCTCGATATGGCGGGCAATATTTTCAATCATGACAATGGCGTCATCAACCACAAACCCCGTTGCGATGGTCAGGGCCATGAGCGTCAGGTTATTGATACTGAAACCCAGGGCAAACATGAGGGCAAACGTGCCCATCAACGACAAGGGCACCACCACACTGGGTATGAAAGTCGCCGTCCAGGTCCGCAAAAAGGTAAAGGTCACGGCCACCACCAACAAAATGGCCAGCCCGAGCTCGATTTGCACCTGTTTGATAGATGCCCGGATGGTCTGGGTCCGATCGCTGGCGACCTGTATATCCACCCCTACAGGAACGCTGGCTTGCAAACTCGGTAATAACGCCTTGATCCTGTCTGCCACCTCAATGACATTGGCTCCGGGCTGACGCTGCACATTAAGCAAAATGGCCGGCTCAGCGCCCAGCCAGGCGGCCTGATACACATCCTCGGCATCATTGATGACGCGCCCTATATCCTTGAGACGCAAGGGCGCCCCCTCCTCATAGCGCACAATCAACGACTCATAATCCTCTATGGAACGCAATTGTTCATTGGCACTGATGGTTGTCGAGCGTCGGGGCCCATCCAGATTGCCCTTGGGCTGATGGACATTGGCATTATTGACAGCCTGCCGCACCTCGGACATGCTCAGCCCATAGGCTGCCATGACCTCCGGGTTGGTCTGGATGCGTACCGCCGGACGCTGACCGCCAGCAATACTGACCAATCCCACCCCCGAGACCTGGGCAATTTTTTGGGCCACACGCAGATCTATCAAGTCTCGTACATCAGGCAAAGGCAGTGTTGGCGAGGTCACAGCCAGAGACAGTACCGGCGTATCGGCAGGGTTAACCTTATTATAGACCGGCGGAGTAGGCAAATCAGAGGGCAACATGCTCAAGGCCGCATTCATGGCAGCCTGCACCTCCTGCTCGGCAATATCCAGGGGCAAACCCAAATCAAACTGCAAGGTAATGCGGGAAGCCCCCCCGGAACTGGTCGAATTCATCTGCGCCAAGCCGGCCATCTGCCCAAACTGCCGTTCCAAAGGAGAAGTCACCAGCGCAGCCATGGCATCCGGACTGGCCCCGGGATATAAAGTCACCACCTGAATGGTGGGATAATCCACCTGCGGCAGGGCCGAGACGGGCAACCAGCGATAACCGATAAAGCCAGCCATGAACAAGGCGAGCATGGCCAGCGTTGTGGCCACCGGACGTAAAATGAATGGCCGTGAAATATTCACGCTACCCCCTACTCAGCCGAGCCACTGACCCGTTCAACCACCGTCCCCGAGCGCAAACGATCCGTACCCTCGACAACGACCTGCTCTCCCTCACTCAACCCTTCCTGCACTAGATAGTATCCGCCAGATTTCAGGCCTAACTCCAAAACCTGTATCCGCACCTTGTCATCACTATCAACCACATAAACATAGGTACCCCGGGCACCGTGCTGAACCGCCTCCTCGGGGATGAGCAAACCCTCCTGCTCACCCAACAGCACACTCACCCGGGCGAATTGATTGGGGTACAACTTGTTGTCCTTATTGGCCAGACTGGCCTTGACCCGCACCGTACCGGTACTGAGGTCGATCTGATTATCAACTGCCAGCAAAGCGCCTTCACCGATGGTCTTGCCCTGCCGATCAAACACCTCCACATGCAAGGTGCTTTCCAGATGCAGACGCTCCAGCAGCTGCTGCAACTCCTGCTCTGGCAGGGCAAAGGTCACAGCAATCGGTTGAGTCTGGGTAATGGTCACCAAACCATCCACACTGCCCGTAGAAATCAGATTGCCCACATCGAGCTGTTTGAATCCCAGTTTGCCCGTGATGGGCGCCCGTATCTTGGTATAAGTAAGCTGCAGCTCGGCCTCCTTGATGCTGGCCTCGGCGCTTTGCACCGCCCCCTGCAGCTGACCTACCAGGGCCTCCTGCGACTCCAGCGTTTGCCGGGCTAACGAATCCTGCTGATAGAGGGTTTGAAACCGGCGCAAATCAGTCAACGCCACATCGAGCTGGGCCTTGTTTTGCTTATACTGCCCCTTGGCCTGTTCGAGGCGCAGCTCATAAGATTCAGGATCAACCAATGCCAGCACATCTCCCGCCTCAACAAACTGTCCGTCCTCAAAGTAGATCTCCAATAACTCGCCCTCGACACGGCTGCGCACCGTCACGATATTGAAGGCCTCCACGGTACCAATAGCCCGGATGCGCTCCTGCAACACTCCCTGCTGCGCCTCAGCCGTGCGCACTGGTACTTTGGGTATGGTAAAACCGGGACTGCCAGTCACCGATGCGGTCCCCTCTGCCTGCCTATCTGCCCAAAAGAACCAATAGGCGGCGCCAGCAACAAAAATAAGTACCAATACAGCAACCCACCAACTGCGGCGTTTTTCAGGGTTCTTATGGGGCGTTGATTCTGCCATGCAGTTATTCTCCAGCAAGCAAAGATAAATAAACCATGAGGCCTATTATACGGAGGGATAACTGAACAAAGGATGAATTGCGCTAACCAATCGTGCAGCAGGCTAATTTGAAGGGTATATCCTGCTTGAGAAATGTGGGCTTACCCTGCTGTTTTTGCTGTGCAAAACGCACCCAGATAACATATTTGTTGGCGCTCATTTCCGGAAAGGCCTGGTAATGCGCCGGCACCCAGACCCGCAGGAGTTGAAAGCTTTTACCGCCCAGCATCTCCTGATACCCCCCTTCAACGGCAGTACGCTCAACCACATCCGCAGCATCACGCAATAGCTGCAGCAACAAGGCAATGGCCTTAGCCAACGGCATCAGGGAATCAGCCCACAGACGAATATCTGCCTGTCGTTGGTCAGCAGGTTTTTTTTGCCAGCAGTAAAATGAGGGGGCATCAATTTGGGCCAGGCAGCCGGGCACGGTCAAGCGACCCCGCAAGCTTTGCAACCATTCATTTTCCCTCAGATCCTGAGCAATGCGGCCCTGAGCTGCGAGGGGATCAGCTACCTCTTGCAGCTTGGCAAACATACGATCCACGGCCTGCTCCGAAACGCCAGGATGCTCTCGCAAAGCCTGCATCGCATTGCGCTGCCGCTCTATATCCTGTAGTACCATCCCGCGCAAATCCACCCGATCCGTCAGCTCCAACAAATCAAACAGGGTCGTCACTGCCACCTGGTGAAGATGCGGATCATCACCCTCGATGAAATAACTCAAGCGCTTAAACAAATGCTCGACCCTGAGAAAAATACGTACTCGTTCGTTGCAAGGGTATTCGTAAAGTATCACGCAATTAAAACCTTAAAAGATGCGATCGCGACATCAGCCTGAACCATGGGCACACCAACTGTCATGTATTTGACGTACTTTTTCTTTTAATTCTTCGATGCGTGTCTGGCCATCATTGAGGATGACCACATCGGCATGACGTAACCGCTCAGCGCGCGTAGCCTGCGCCCGCATAATCTGCCTGACTTGCTCAATATCCAGGTGACTACGCTTTTGAACACGCTCTATCTGGGTTTGCTCATCGCAATCTACTACACAAATTTGATCAAAATAATCGAGCCAATGCCCCGACTCAACGAGTAGGGGAACGACCACGACAACATAGGGGCCCCGGGCATCGTCTATTTGGCTCAGTACCTGTTGGCGGATCATGGGGTGCAAAATGGACTGCAGCTGTTGGCGTGCAGGCTCGTACTCAAACACACGCTGACGCATCCACCTCCTATCCATGGCCCCATCCTCATTCACCGCCGCCGGGCCAAAGGCCTGCACTATCCTTTCGATCGCCCGTCCGCCCGCTGCAGTCAGCTGATGAGCAATGACGTCTGTATCTATCACCGTGGCACCCCACTGCTGCAGCCAGTCTGCCACCATGGTTTTCCCGGAACCGATGCCGCCTGTGAGTCCAATTTTTAGCATAATGGTTTAGATAACAATAGACACCTGTCAGAGTAATGCCGGATGCACCCACTGCGCGAACACCCAGCCCAAAACCAGATAAGGGCCCAACGCGGCATAACCCCGCGGCAGGATGTTTTTTTGTCGCCAGCACTGATGCGTCCAGCAAAAGACGGCTGCACACCCCCACATTAGCATAATTTGCCAGGCTGAGAGCCAAAAAAAAGCCACTAATAGAAATTTTAAATCACCTGCCCCCAACCATCGAATCAAGACATGGGAGGGATGTTTTTCTATCCATGTATTAAAACAATAAAAAACCAGGAGGACAATTAAAAAAAGCCCTGCAGTAGTAAAAAATGGCAACTTTCCGGTACCGAAATTATAGGCTGCTCCTACCCATGCCAAAGGAATCAGCAAGGCGTCGGGCAAGAGCAAAACCTGCTGGTCTATACGTGCCAGGGCAATAAAAAACATGGGCAAGACAAGTAAACAGCCCCACTGCAATAAATGCTTCCAGCCCAGCGGTGCGGCTGCTGCTGGCAGGCCAAAATATACGAGCCACAATGCACAAAGGCTTAACCCCCACCACAGGAAAAATGAGCAACGCCCGGCACGCCCCCGCTGTGTCCAGGCACGAAAAAGCAGGGCCTTGTCTACCAAGGCCCCCTGATGCACCAAAACAGCATAGCGTGCAGCAAAGCGCCAACTTTGCTGCACCGACCAGACAACAAAAAAGGTTGTACACCAAAAAAACCAGTCCCCTACCTGCATGGCCTATCCCTTTCTTTGCACACTTGCGTATAATCTGTGCATTAGCTCAGCAAAAACACACCTGACGGTAATTATTCATGATTAAAACCTCTGTCAAACTCGGTTTCACCGCCCTTTCCTTTATTGTCCTGGCAGGCTGCGCCCAAAACGCGGCCCAATCCGGCGCTGACGGGAGTCGGCCGAGCTCGGCCCGGGCCAGTAGCTATAGCGATACCCTCGATCACGTCCGGGGGCGCGGCAGCATCCACGCGCCTGCGCAGATACAGCTCGGCATAGGGGAGCGTAGCGATGAGCAATCAGGGGGTAGCTCACACGATCGTGAGCTCATCGAATCGCGTCAGGTCCGTGAGCTGCTCGAGCCGCGCAGCTTTCTGGGGACCATCCCCTGCCCAAGCTCTGATAGCAACTGCCAGCCTGTGCGCATCAGCCTGACCTTTGCCCCTGCCGGACAGTGGCGGCTACGCGCACAGAGTGCAGCCCCCAATACCTCTGGTAAAGAGTATTTTGCCCAGGGCTGCTGGTATCGTATCGGTGCTGAGCCCACCCGCATCGCACTGGTCTCGGCCAGCAATACCATCGTTGCGGACTTGAGCTTTCAGCATGATCGTCGCCTGCAGGTCAACAGCTTTAACCAATACCAACCCCTGCTGGAAACTAGCCTGACCCGCCAGCGGGATCTCGATCCCATCGAGGAGCTTGACGATCAGGAGTTGCCAGTATGTCAGGAGGTGGAACGCTCAGAGCTAGAGGAAATGCCCGCGGAACTCATCCTCCCCGAGCTTCAATAAATACCTGTTAATCAGATATCACCACCGGCAGGTCCTCTGCCACCTGCAAAAGAGGTGCCATAGGTGCGGATTGCCTGCTCGTCCTCAAATAAGGGGAGAGCTCACCGGGGGCAGGCATCATCTGTATCAGCCCCAAACGGGTGCTGGGCACCTGCCGGCGCGCCTGGGTTATCTCTAATAACTGCTGCAGACCGTGTATTTTGGCGTTTTTGATGATATATACGAGCTGCGTGGTATTTTGAACCCCTAATTTACGCAGTATGCTGCTACGGTACTTGGACACCGTAAGCCGGCTGATTTGTTCCATCTCTGCAATTTGAACGGATGGCCACCCCTTGCACATATATCTCAGTATGGACCACTCCTGATTGGATAAGATACTAGAAAGCAAGGGAACTGTTTTATGTTGTTGCATACTTCCTGTCTCCTCCCAATGTACAAATCAAAGCATTCAAATAAAACTACTCACTCCATAAAAACTTCCAGATTATCTATCAGACGGGCCCCACCGAGATGGGCGGCACCCAGTACAACCAATGGCTCATGCTGTTCAAGCTCCTGCACAGTAGGCGGCAGCAGATCCCGCTGGCGGCGTACAGACATATAATCCACCTGCCAACCGGTGGCGTTGAGCTGCGCACTGGCCTGCTGCTCGATTTTGGCCAAATCCTGCTCACCGGCCAGCAGCTGATCACGCATCAAGCACAACTGCTGATACATTTGCGGGGCCAGGACCCGCTCCTGAGCCGACAAAAATCGGTTTCTTGATGAAATTGCCAGGCCATCCTCCTCGCGCACCGTTTCATGTGCCAGTATCTCCACAGGCAACTGAAACTGTCGACACATTTGCCGGATGATCATCAGCTGCTGGTAGTCTTTTTTACCAAAGACAGCAACCCGTGGCTGAACGCAGGAAAACAACTTGAGCACCACCGTGCTAACCCCCTGAAAGAAATCAGGCCGCACCGCCCCTTCGAGGATATTGCCCAAGCCAGTAGGCGGCTGCACTCTGAAGTTTTGCGGCTCCGGATACATTTCCTGCTCCGTAGGTGCAAACAGCACATAAACATCGCGGGCTGCCTCGAGCTTTTCTATATCTCGCTCCAGAGTACGGGGATAGCGCTCAAAATCCTCATTCGGTCCGAACTGCAAGGGGTTCACAAAAATACTAGCTACCACCGGATCTCCATACTGGCGTGCCATTCTCATCAAGGCCAAATGCGCGTCATGCAAATTGCCCATTGTCGGCACAAAAGCAATACGCAACTGACCTTGCAACTGATCCCTTAATTCTTGAATGGTGTGCACTACTTTCACTACAAACTCCAATATGGAAAACAAATAAAACGCATCAAGCGGTACTCAATGACAAATAAATGGGCGCAAAAGGAGCAGTCTGGGTCACCTCGATCAGGGCCTCACGTGCCAGCTCCAAAAGGGCCAAAAAATGCACCACTACCACAGCGACCGACGCCCCTTTGTGTAAATGCTCCGTAAACAGATCACTGAATAAGACAAACTGACCAGGCTGCAAACGACGTAAAATCTGGCTCATATGAGCCCGCACAGACAAGGTCTCACGTATGACTGTATGCTCCTGATTAAGATCTGCGCGCTTTAAAATGGCCTGCCAGGCGCGCAACAAATCGTTGGCATTGACCTCAGGCAGAACCTCGGGCACCTCAATCTCTGCAACCACCCGGGGGCGCCAAAAATCCCGTCCCTCTGACTCCAACTCATCAAGATGTTGTGCGCCTCGCTTGATCTCCTCATAAACCAACAAACGCTGCACAAGCTCGGCCCGCGGATCGTCGGGCTCATCATCCTCGGCAGGCTTTTCAACCGGCAGTAACATACGCGATTTTATTTCTATGAGCACTGCGGCCATGAGCAGATATTCCCCCGCGAGCTCAAAACTACTGTGCTCGAGCCCCTCAACATAAGTCAGGTATTGCTCTGTCAACAGAGCCATGGGGATATCCAGCACATCAAAGTTTTGCTTGCGAATCAAATAAAGCAGCAAATCCAGCGGGCCCTCAAAGGACTCGAGAAACACCTCGAGCGCATCCGGAGGTATATAAAGCTCCTGCGGTATGGATGCCAATGGCTCACCATACAGACGCGCAAATACCTCGCCGGTCGATGGAGTTGCGGAGTGCTGAGTCAGTGTGTCAGACAAGATCAATCATTTTGGTAATAAACATAAGGGTCCTGGGCAACCTTGGCCTCCTTGAACCCCTCCTGCAGCTCGGGATCAATGAACTTGTCCCAAAGCCGTGCCCTGCCCTCGCGCTGTCGCTGCTCGGTATCCGGGTGTTGTTTTTTATAATTTTTCAAAAACTCAGTGATCTCGGACTCATAACCTTTTGCCATAAATTTGCCCCACTAAATAAATGATCAAGATGCTCAGTAACTGCTTATCCGCAGATTATAAGCTAAACCCAAATGAAAACACACAAGTACACTATGCTTTTATACTCACACCCACCGAAGGACAGGTTTTAAACCTTTGCCACATTCCTATATACTTGCTCTTTGATTCATCCATACGCACCCATGAGCTTTATGAAACAACCAAGTGATCCTTTTGTCATCGCGGGGCGACCCTATCGCTCGCGCTTGCTGGTTGGGACCGGCAAATACGATTCTCTGGAGCAAACCCGGCAGGCAGTGCAAGCCAGTGGTGCCGAGATTATCACCGTCGCCATCCGCCGGACCAACATCGGTCAGCACCCCGATGAGCCCAGCCTGCTGGAGGTGCTACCGCCCAAGGACTACACCATCCTCCCCAATACGGCTGGCTGCTATACTGCAAATGATGCGGTACGCACCCTCAGACTGGCACGCGAACTGCTTGATGGCCACAACCTGGTCAAGCTCGAGGTCCTCGGCGACGCCGAGCATCTTTTCCCCAACATGCCGGAAACACTCAAGGCGGCCGAACAACTGGTTTCTGAAGGCTTTGATGTCATGGTGTACTGCAGTGATGATCCCGTACAATGCAAAATGCTCGAGGAAATAGGCTGTGTGGCAATCATGCCTCTGGCTTCACTCATCGGATCGGGGATGGGCATCCTGAATCCCTGGAACCTGCGCCTTATCATTGATCAGGCAACGGTCCCCGTGCTGGTTGATGCCGGAGTGGGTACGGCCTCTGATGCGGCCATTGCCATGGAGCTTGGCTGTGACGGGATCTTGATGAACACCGCCATTGCCGAAGCCCGGGATCCCATTCTCATGGCTCAAGCCATGCGGGATGCCGTGCGTGCAGGTCGACAGGCTTATTTAGCAGGCCGTATTCCGCGTCGCTATTATGATGCGGATCCCAGCTCTCCTACCGAAGGCCTCATTGATCCACAGACCGAGTTAAAAAACTGAACATGAGTATTCCAAGCGTTGTAACCATTGCCGGTATCGATCCCTCCGGTGGTGCCGGAGTGCTGGCTGATGTCAAGGCCATGAGCGCTCTGGGCGCCTACGCCAACGGGGTGGTGACCGCCTTGACCGCACAAAACACTCAGGGCGTCACTGATATCTATCCCATCGACCCCGAGTTTGTCAAAAAGCAGATCGATACGCTCATGACTGATGTACGCATCGATGCAGCAAAAATCGGGATGCTTGGTCAAAAGCCGGTCACCCTCGCAGTGGCTGATGCCTTGATTCGTTGGCCTGTAGATCATCTGGTGCTCGATCCGGTCATGGTTGCCAAAAGCGGCGATCACCTACTCGAAAAGGAGGCAGTGCATGCCCTGCGCGAGGCACTATTTCCTTTATGTACTGTCATTACACCCAACCTGCCCGAAGCCGCTGTGCTGCTTGAGCAGCGCCCGGCAGAAAACCTTCGGGAAATGTACGGGCAAGCAGAGCGTTTACGCCGCCTGCTCAGTGATGAAGGACAACGCTGGGTCTTTTTAAAAGGCGGCCATCTGCCCGGTTCTGAATGCATAGACCTGTTTTATGACGGCGATGTCATGCATGAGCTACCTGCGACCCGCATACAGACCAAACACACCCACGGTACTGGCTGCACACTGGCAGCCGCACTGGCGGCGCTACTACCGCAGCATGCCGCTGATCCCTATCGTGCCGCCAAAGGGGCCAAGGAGTACCTGTATAAAGCCATCGCCCGTGCTGATGAGCTCAATATCGGCCAGGGCCAGGGTCCTGTTCATCATTTTCATGCCTGGTGGCCGCTGCAGACACCGGAGCGCTAATCCATGACTATCGACTCTCCTTTAACCGGTTTGGTCGTCGCCATGCAGGAGGAGCTCGCCCTTGTGCTCGAGCAACTAACCCAAGCACGACAGAAAACCATTGCCGGACTATCTTTCCATCAAGGTCTGCTTTCAGGACAGCCCGTTGTGGCCGTAGTATGCGGGGTGGGCAAAGTCAACGCTGCCCTGTGCACTCAGCTGCTGATTACTGAATTCCAGGTCCAGCAAATCATCAATATCGGCATTGCCGGTGGACTGGACCCGGAGCTTATGCCTGGTGACGTCGTGATTGCTGATTCACTGATTCATCATGATATGGACGTCACTGCCCTGGGTCTGCCTCTGGGGCAGATTTACCGTCTGCCGCATTTTGACTTTGTGACGGACAAACAGCTCCGTACACGAGTACAGGCGGCCGCCCAAAACATCACAGCGCACCGCACCAAGGTCGGTCGCATTGCAACCGGCGATCAGTTCATTGCCGACCCTAAAAAGGCACAATTCATCCATCAGCACTTTAATGCGCTGGCCTGTGAAATGGAAAGTGCCAGCATTGCCCAAGTATGCACCCTTAATCAGTGCCCATTTATCTGTATTCGCTCTTTGTCAGATAATGCCAATAGCGGTGCCCATATGGATTTTGAACAGTTTTTACCCATCGCTGTAGAAAATTCAAGTATCCTGCTCAAGGCGTTATTCTGAAATCTGCGCTATCAGGAACTAAACCCAAGCAAATTCAGCATGATTTGATTACAATTTAGAGTATTATCCAACGTTTTGTATTTTTTGGCCGTTTCAAGTTTTGAGAGAATGCTATGAACATTCATTCGCTTTCTGAAGTAGAGCGTGCTCGTTTCAATATGGTTGAGCAGCAAATACGCCCGTGGCATGTTGATAATGAAAAAGTGCTGCAAACATTATTTGATGTTCCGCGCGAGCGTTTTGTCCCGGAGGGCATGGAGCCCATGGCATTTTCTGATACCGAATTGCCCCTGATTGTGGACTCGGTTAATACCAATGAGCATATGCTCAAGCCGATCATTGAGGCCCGGTTTACCCAGGAGTTGCAGCTCACGCCCACTGATGCCGTGCTGGAAATCGGCACCGGCTCAGGGTATCAGGCCGCTCTGCTTAGCCGTTTGGCACAGCAGGTAACCACTGTCGAGATTCAGGGTACCTTGGCTTCTTTTGCCATGCGTAATCTGGAGAAAAATAAAATCACCAACGTCAAGGTTGAGGTCGGAGATGGGCACGCAGGCTGGGGCACCACCGAATACGATGCGATTTTGCTCTCTGGCTCGGTGCCTGTGCTCCCTGATGCCCTAAAATATCAGTTGTGCATTGGCGGACGCCTTGTCGCTGCAGTAGGTCAGCATCCGGTCATGACCGTCGTGCGCATTACCCGTACCAGCGCTGCCAGTTTTGAAACCACCGCCTTGTTTGATACGCTCATCAAACCTCTGCGCGGTACTCGCACCTCCTCCTTTCACTTTAATTTATGAGACGACCTTGCGCTCGGCAACAACCCCGATGGCGTGCACTGCTTATCAGCGTATGTCTTCTCCTGCTTGCACCGACGGTCCATGCCCTCGACTTGTGGACAGCCTGGCATTATGCCCTGCAGCACAATCCCTCCTACGCTGCTGCACAGGCCAGTAGCGCCGCCGACCAACATTTGATTGCCCAAGCACGGGCCGAGCTACTGCCCCAAATCCATGCCAATGCGGGTCTCGAACACCAAGATCGGCGCAATCTGAGAGATTTTGGTCATCGGCAAGGGGTGTATAACAATCTTTGGGCCCTGAGTCTGACTCAACCGCTCTTCAACCGCCAAAACCTGCAACTCTACGAACACGCCCAACTACTCGCAGCCATGGCCGTCATTGATGAACAAAACAGCAGGACCACACTGATGCTGCAGGTCAGTGAGGCATATTTCGATAGTCTGATGGCCAACGCCACCCTACGCTCGCTCCTCGCAGAGCGTGAGGCAGTCAAAAAGCAGTATGAAGCAGCCGTGCGCGCCTTTGAGCTCGGGAGTGCCACCATCACAGATGCCCAGGAGGCTCGATCCCGCTTCGATCTTTTGCAAGCACAGATCATTAACGCTGAAAACGACCTGCAGCAACGCTTTTTTGCCCTGGAAAAAATCATGGGCAAGCCCCCCTTTGAGCTCGCCCCACTAAAAAAACAAGTGCAGCTACCACAACCTGAGCCCAATGATCCCCGCCAGTGGCAGCACCGTGCCGCTGAACACAACCTGCAGGTCCACAAGGCCGATTTATCAGTGCAGGCTCAGCAGGCTATGCTGGCCTCCAGCAAAAGTCTTCATGACCCCACCATTAGCCTGCAGGCCCGCACCGGCAGTCAGCGTCGTCCTGGCGGTTTTGGTGCAACCCCGACACATCGCCCTCTGGATAGCAGTATCGGCATTGAACTCTCTATCCCCCTGTACACAGGTGGGGGTATATCGGCCCGCGTCAAAGAGGAAAGCGAGCGCCTGCGACAAAGGCATTTTGAACGAGAGGAAAAAAGACGCACCGCCGTGGAGCAGGCCCAACGTTACTTTTCCGCCGTGACCTCCGGACTGCTCGAGATTCGGTCTCTGGAGGCAGCTGAACAATCCAGCCGCTCTGCCTTGCAGGCCAATCAGCGCGCTTATGAAATCGGGGTGCGTACGCTCGTTGATGTACTCAATGCCCAAAGGCAACTCTATGACACACAGCGCAGTCTCGATCACAGCCGCTACCGGGTGCTACTCGACGGGCTCCGACTCAAGGACGCCGCCGGCTTGCTGACAGAGGAGGACCTCTGGGCGGTTAATCAGCTATTGGATATTGATGATCGGGACAATGCCATCGGGCTCTCGGTCGCAAGCACAATCCATGAGGGCTCGCTTAGCCACCCGCCTGCCCCTACGCCCTAAGCATCCTGCTGCCTGATTTTATGCACCAGGGCAGTTGTAGAGCGTGGATGAATGATGGGAATAGCCATGGCCTGCCCGCCCCAGCTGCGCACCAGAGCAGTTTCCTCTAATTGCTCCATATCATAGTCTCCCCCCTTGACAATCACATCAGGGCGCAAGGCCTCGATCAGAGCCACTGGGGTGGACTGCTCAAACCAGGTCACTACTGTGGTGCTTTGCAAAGCGGCAACAACCGCCAAGCGATCCGCCAGTGTATTGAAAGGCCGGTCCTCGCCCTTGGCCAGCATGCGCACCGAGCTATCGCTATTGAGGGCCAAAACCAGGGTCTGACCCAGCTGTGCGGCCTGATCCAGATAGCTCACATGACCCCGATGAACAATATCAAAGACCCCATTGGTAAAAATGATGGGCTGTGGCCACTGCCCGCACGCCAGCTGCTGAGCCAGAACAGACGGGGCAATAATTTTTTTCTCGAATGAAGGGGACGGTGAATAAGAAGTCATTGGATATAAGGCCAAATCAAGACAATCAGCCCGGCAATCAAAACAAGACACAATAAAAACAAAAGTTGATTCGTCCGTCGCATGCTACCGGCAAGACGTCGCATCTGCTGATCAAGGTCCTGCCCATAAGCTGGCCGACTCAAACGTTCGTGCAACAAGCGCGGAAGCTGTGGGAGCAACTGCGACCACTGCCCGGCCTCCTGTCCCAAACGCTCGGCAAAACCACTCAAGCCCATGCGCTGGCGCATCCAGTGCTCCAGATAAGGTTTGGCGGTATCCCAGAGATCAAGCTCGGGATCGAGCTCGCGCCCCATCCCTTCGACATTTAGCAGTGTCTTTTGCAGTAAAACCAACTGCGGTTGTATTTCAACGTTAAAACGGCGCGAGGTCTGGAATAATCGCAACAATACCTGTGCCAGGGAAATCTGCGATAAGGGCCGATCAAAATAGGGCTCACAGACCGCTCGTATGGCACCCTCGAGCTCCTCCTCACGCGTATCGGGCGGTACCCAGCCGGACTCAATGTGCAGCTGCGCCACACGCCGATAATCACGGCGAAAAAAAGCCAAAAAGTTTTGCGCCAGATAGTTTTTATCGAACTCCGACAACGTGCCCATGATACCGAAATCCAGGGCAATATACTGTCCAAAAGTCGCCTCGTCCACCGATACATAAATATTGCCGGGATGCATATCCGCATGGAAAAAGCCATCCCCAAATACCTGGCTAAAGAATATTTCCACCCCTTTGCGTGCCAAGCGCTGCAGATCCACCCCGGCTGCAACCAGAGCCTCGATCTGACTGACCTGTATGCCATGCATGCGCTCCATGGTAAATACATCCGTGGCGCAATAATCCCAAAACACCTCGGGCACCATGAGCAGATTGGCCCGTTTTTCATCCTGACTGAAATTACGACGCAATTGGCTACAGTTGGAGGCCTCACGAATCAGGTCGAGCTCATCATTGAGGTATTTATCAAACTCATCAACCACCTCTTTGGGACGTAAACGCCGGCCATCCGGACTCAGGCGCTCAACCATGGCGGCAAACACCCGCATCAGGCTGACATCCTTGTTAATGACCTTGCGCATACTGGGCCGTAACACCTTGACGGCTACCTCCTGCCCACTATGCAGCACGGCAAAATGCACCTGGGCGATAGAGGCCGAGGCAACCGGTTGCACCTCAAATTCCCTGAACAGCCGTTGCGGGCTAGCGCCCAGGGAACGCTCGATGATTTGCATGGCCACCTCCGATGGAAAAGGAGGAACCCGATCCTGCAATAATGCCAACTCATCGGCAATGTCTACCGGAATAATATCGCGCCGGGTCGACAGCACCTGACCAAATTTGACAAATACAGGGCCCAGCGTCTCCAAAGCCAAACGTAAACGGACTCCACGCGGTTGTTTGGCACGGGTACCAAAACGCAAAAAGCGCAGCACAAACACAGCCACAGGATGCCGTATACTGGTCAGCAATAGCTCATCCAGCCGAAACCTGAACCCTACGTACAAGATGAATATAAAGCGCCCAATGCTTGGCATACGGTGTCCTTATGGCAGGTCAGACTCAAGCTGAGCCAGCCGCTGCTCCAAATGATCGAGCTGCCGGGAAAGGGCCTGCTGGCGCACCTGCCAAAACTCCCAATAATTATGATGGGTCAATCCGCCGCCCTCATGGCCCAGATACTCGGCAATATTATCATGGATATGCTGTGCAGCTCGCTGTGCCCACAACACACCAGCCCGTGAAAAACGCAGCAAACGCACCGCAACAATATCCCCGGTAAACTGGGCAATATCACCTTCTATATCCCAATGCAGCTGCCCAGCCACCTCGGCAAGGGCGCGCGCCAGACCGACATCACCCTCGATACGCAGTTTTTCCACTACCTGCTCGGGCTGCTGTTGAAATAGCGCTGCCCCCAACTGCAACCAGTCCTCGCGGGGCAAGATCAAGCGCACCTCAACCGCATCCTTGCCGTAATAATAAGGGGTGAGCAGCCCGCCCTCCGTGAGCATGAACTGAAAGCTTTGCGCGCCCCACTCAATGGACAGCCGATGACCGGCATAAGCAGAGAGCCGGTGCATGGCCCAAGGAGTGCGAGTCAACAAGAAATTAACCCCACGCGCCAACAGGGCATGGGGACCAAACGCCGGGGGGAGCCAACGGCTGAGTTGATTAAATACAGCTGGAAATGGTTTTTTTTGTGGGACAAGACTCATCATCATGCCAGGTTCCTGTCAAAATAATGCCCCGTAATGACCTTGCACCACGGGGCAAACGGTAAACCGCAACATCCAGGGTAACAACAATCAATGCTGCTCGGGCATCTGCTGTATGCCGGCAACCAGCCAACCCGTTCCCTCGGCCTTGAGCAGGTTCCAGGCCTCCTCAAAACGAACAGCCTCTGGTTGATTTCCCTCACGCAACATGCCCGAATAGCGCACACTGGCCAAATAGCCATCCTCCAGCTTTTCAATGCCCATCAACTCGGCATTAAGCAAGACGATCTCTGTCCTGTTGGTTTGACTGTGCGCATTGGCCTGTATGGCTGGGCTGACCTCCCGGAATAAATCATCAGTCAGATACTGGCGAAGATTATCCTCATCACCAGCATCCCACAGGGCTTGAATGCGTGCAAACTGGGCCTTGGCATTATCCAGAAACACAGGGACATCAAAATCTGCGGGAATAAACCAGCTTGGATCCTCGATGGACTGCTCAGACGGTGCAGTCGATAGGGGCGTTACTACCGCACCCGTCTGCCCTGCTGTGGCCCCCTGATGCGTTTGTTTATAAGTAGCTCCGCCAGGGGCTCGTGTGGCACTGCCATAAGCCTGACGAGGGGCTGGTCGCCTGAGCTGTCGCAGCAGCCAACTACCAATAAATACAATAGCAGCAATGAGCAGCAGACTGGACATCAACTCCAAAAACGCCCCGGACAGCCCCAGACTGGACAAAAGCGCCGCTATCCCGAGCCCGGCTGCAATCCCGGCAATGGGCGCCAAAAAGCGTGAGAAACCACTACGGGCAGCTGCCCCCTGAGCGGCTGCCCCCTGAGCGGCTGCCCCCTGTCGGCCCGCATTGGTCGTCGCCCCCTGTTGCTGACGGGCACTGGGGGCTGCCGCTGGCGGCTTTACCGCCTGGCGTTGCTTCATGATGTTGGGAGACTGGCGCCCAAAACTGCGCATCCCACCAAAACGCTGGGCCTGGGCATCAAAAGAAATAGCAATGAACATGAACGTAGTGATTGCCAGGGCAAACACCATCACAG
>DATGTB010000068.1:0-6243 GCA_035302065.1 Paenalcaligenes sp.
GGTATAGAATCACTATCCGGATCCTGCGCCTGACTATCATCATGGGTAAGTGCCAGATAACTGACCGAAATCACCCGCCCCCCGGTCAGATAAGCACGCCCCTTGTCCGCAAAGGTGTATAGCTGCTCGACATAGCCCAACTCATGGCCGGTCTGCTGCTCTACCCACAGACGTAATCCATTTTGCAATGAACGATGCTGAGTCTGTAATGCCCCGGAGGGTAAAGTTCGCGCACAATGTGTCGTTAATACACATGGAGATCCGTTCTGAATCGCGACCAAGACCGCAACGAGCTCAGCACTCAAGGGCCAATGCTGTTGATTTGATGTTTCCTGCAAAAAACCTCCTGTATAGCAGCGATTAATGGTTCGCTTGGGTATTATACGGTGTCGAGGTGGAAACTACACCTGCCCGTGCAGGAGCGGATCCCGACTTTCTACTTTGCAAGATGCCAGGGATAAGGGACTATGCGCAAAAATCTACCTATCAACAATCAGGAAACCGTCATTGGCGAGCAGCAGTATCTGATTTCCAAAACTGATCTCAAAGGCCGCATCACCTATGCTAATCAAGCCTTTGTACAGGCCAGTGGCTTTGCCTATGGGGAGTTGCTGGGTAAGGCTCATAATATTGTTCGCCATCCCCACATGCCACCGGCTGCTTATCAGGATTTATGGAATACCATACAGCAAGGACGCGCCTGGACCGGTACGGTCATTAACAGAACTAAAAATGGCGGTTTTTATTGGGTCTATGCGCTGGTCAGCCCCACCTGGAAAAATGGCGAGATCACTGGGTATTCCTCCGTACGGGTCAAGCCCACCAAGGCTCAGGTCGATGCCGCTCGGGCCTTGTATCAGCGCCTATGGCGGCGCTATCCCGATCACAAGGACTTTCCCAAAACCGGCTTACAACCTACTGGCTGGAAAAAGATCGTCGCCTACCTGCAGCGCCCGTGGCGAGCCTGCGTTCAGCAGCCGCTGCTGCGCTACGGGCTATTGGGCTTACTGCCCACCCTATTGCTAGCAGTCGCCGCACTCACCAAACAGGCTAACACAGCTGTGATCGTAGCCACCGTCATGGCGCAAGTTGTCTTGTTGCTGGCCGGGGTATTCAGTCAGCGCCATATCAACCAGCAGATACAGCAGGCAGAACACCTCACCCAACAAATTGCTGCTGGCAATCTGGCCTTTGACCCTCCGACAAAGCAAGGTCGCCATCAGACCCTGGCCCCCTTGTTATTAAATCTGGACATGATGCGCAAGGGTATCACCGGTATCGCGACCGAGGCCCAGGACAACAGTCAGGCCACACAGACACTAGGCAACACCCTGAGCGCCCACAGCCATGAGCTCATCAAGCGCACCGATGAGCAAAACCAATGTTTGCAAGCGATTTTACGGCATTTTGAACACCTCAGACAGGCCATTCAAAGCAATAATGAGCAGGCCACACAGACGGTGTCTGTCGTATCCCAAAGCCAACAGGCAGCCGCTGAGGGTGAGGAAAATCTGCACACCTTCATTGAATCCATCACACAGATGCAAACCCACACTCAGGCCATAGGGCAGATTTCCGGATTGATTGAGCAGATTGCCTTTCGTACAAATTTGCTGGCCATCAATGCTGCCATAGAGGCCGCACGGGCGGGTGAATCCGGGCGTGGATTTGCAGTCGTTGCTCATGAGGTCCGGCAGCTGGCCCAGCGCAGCACCGAGGCAGCGGCTGATATCAATGAGCTTATCGAGGCCTCCTCCCGACGCATTGAGGATAGTGTCGCTCATGCCCGGCACAGTCATCACACCATTCAGGCGGTACTCGAGCAGGTCGGTGCCGTGCACGAGCACATGCATAATATCCAGCAATCCAGTAGTCAACAGATGCAGGCACTGGCGACGATGCAACAAGCCCTGGACCAGACGGTAGCTGCCACCGGGGAAAATGAGCAGTGGGCGCAGGTCCTCAATGAGCACATCACGGAGCTCGGCGCGCATGCAGATCACCTGCAGTACACCATCAGCGTGCTGGAAACCTCCTAAAGGAGCGCCCCGATATCAATATCCGCTGGCCGTTGGTCCCAATGATGAGCCTCCAAATAGGCACGAATACGGCTGATGGCCTGTGAGCGCAGCTGCGAAATGCGTCCCTCGCTCAACTCCATGACCTGAGCGATTTCCTTTTGATTCAAGTCATGCTCAAACTGCAGTGAGAGGAGCAGCTGCTCGCGCTCGGGCAAATTGTTGATGGCCCCAATAACGCACTGCCGCAGGGCCTGCGCCACCAACTGCAACTCGGGACGTTGCAAGGCATGGGATACCGTCTGATCGGCGGCGCCAATAACCTCTAACGGGTCAGTCCCGGCATCGGGATTTTGCCTGAATAAATCCTCCACATGCAGAATTTGCATGCCACTGATCTCGGTAAGCAGCTGGCGGTAATCAGCAAGGGATAATTGCAGTTCCTGAGCGATAGCGTGCTCATCGGGCTCATGCCCCAACTCATGGCGCAAACGCTGAACAGCCTGCTCGAGCCGCCGCGCCTTGCTGCGGGCGCTCCGGCTGAGCCAGTCCTGACTGCGCAGTTCATCGAGCATGGCCCCACGAATGCGGGTAATGGCATAGGTCTCAAACTGGGCATTGGCCTGCTCGGTGTAGCGGCGTACGGCATCGAGCAAACCCATCAACCCGGCCTGCATCAAATCATCGAGCTCGATGCTGGCCGGCAAGTGCGCTAATAAACGCAAGGCCTGGCTGCGTACCAATCCCATGTGTTGGCGAATGAGTTTTTCTTCGTTATGCGGCATGGCGGGGAAACAGACAATCAGTAATCCTTGTCATTTTAAAGCACCCGCACGCCTGCCTAAGGAGTGAATAACGCCCTTTTTACCGCCCTTGCCCCGCCTTAGCCATTGTTTGGGTTTATTAAATTATTTATCCAAGGGGCCGTTAACTGAAACACCTACATTGCTTCAACCCCAGGCCTATTGTTCAGGAGCCCGAGTCATGGTGAAACCGATTCCCGTATCTCAGCATACTGCCCATGCATTCCATGATCCGCAGCAACCCATTGAGCTTGATAATGATCAGGGCAAACAAATCGAGCAGGCCGTCGAGCGCCCGGATGAGTCCCTCAGCGCACGACTGCAAACAAGCACTGACACCCCCCTGGAGCAGGCGCTGGCACAACTCAACGAGACGATGAAGCCCTGGGCCACCGGCATTCAGTTTGAGATCGATCCTGAGCTCGACCGAATGGTTATCGCCATCGTCGACCAGGACAGTGGCGAGGTACTTAGAACTATCCCTTCGGAGGTCTTGCTGCAGGTCGCCAAAATGATCGCCAGCTTCCAGGGCCAAGGCATCGATATTAAAGTTTAAAGGAGTAGTTATGGCAGGCATTTCATCCATCGGTGTGGGTTCCGGATTACCCCTGGATACCCTGCTGGCTGATATACGCAAGGTGGAAAATCTGCCTTTGCAGCTGTTGGCACAGCGCAAGGAGTCTGCCCAAAGCCGTCTGTCAGGCTACGGCATCCTCAAAAGCGGCCTGGACAACTTGCAAACACAGGCCCAAAAGCTCAGCACACCCAATGCTTTACTGCAGCTCAAGGCACACAGCAGCCATGATGGAATCAAGATCAAAGTAGACAGCACAGCCATTGCCGGACAGTATCGGCTCGAGGTACTGCAGGCCGCCCGTGCTCAGGAGCTGGTGACCCAAACCGGCTTCGAAAAAAGCAACTCAGTGCTCACCGAGGTCGACACCACACTCACACTGCAGCGCGAGGACGGCAGCACCGGGACGATGGAGATAAAAGCCGGCACCACCCTGACCCAACTGATAGAGCAGATCAACGCTCAACCTGATTTGGGTCTGGCAGCCACCCTTATCAATGATGGCAGTGATCAGCCCCACCGATTGATGCTGCGCAGTCTGCATACCGGCACCGAGGCTGCATTACAGTCTTTGCAGTTTTCTGACTCACAACTGCACGATAGACTTGGTTTTGATGCTGGGACAGGCAATACGGGCAATTATCAGGTACAGGATGCACTCAATGCCCATCTCAAGATCAATGGCATTGAGGTACACAGCCCAACCAATCAGATCAGCTCTGTGATTGCCGGAGTGGATATTGATATCGCGGCCCACCAGAGCTATGAGCAGCCGGTTAATATCACCATTAGTCGTGATAATGAGGGCAGCGCCAAGCTCATTCAGGGGCTAGTTAAAAACTTTAACAATCTTTTGGATTCCATCGATAAACAAACCCACTATGATATAGAGAGCAACACGGCCAGCCCCTTGATGGGTGACTCAATTGCCCGGCGCATCAAATCCCGGCTAAGCTCAGCATTGCATTTCAGCTTGCCCGATGGGCAGCTGCGCACGCTAACCCAGATTGGTATCGAGACTGATCACACAACGGGCCGGCTGAAGCTAAACGAGGATAAGCTCAACTCGGCTTTACAGTCTGATCCACAGGCAGTCGATCGGCTTTTTTCTGGGCCTGAGGGCTTTGCCCAGCATATTGTGGAAATCAGTCAGCCGTTTTTGGCCAATGCGGGTTTCTTTGATATTGCTACAGAGAGCATTAATCGAGAAATCCGGGGCATAGAGCACCAATATGAGGCTACCCAATATCGTATTGACATGACCATGGCCAACTATCAGCGCCAATTCCAGCAGCTTGATGTCCTGGTCAGCCAGATGCACCAAACCAGCAACTATCTCGAACAACAACTCAGTATGCTGGTCAACCTGAACCGGGAGAAATAATACTATGACTACAGTCCTTTATTCAGCCCAACGTCGTGCTTCAGGTGCGCGCCAATACGCTCAGGTGGGTCTCGAATCCGAGGTTTTAAGTGCCCGCCCAGAGCAATTAATCAACCTGCTGTTTCGCGGCGCCCGCACGGCCGTCAAAAAGGCACGTCTGCATTTGCTCAATAACGAAATCGCCGCACGTGGGGCCATGATTTCCAAGGCCGTCAACATCGTCGATAATGGTCTCAAAGCAGCCGTCAACAAGGAAGCAGGCGGTGTGGTGAGCGAGCATCTGATCAGCAGTTACGAGTTGATTATCTACCATCTTTTGCAAGCTAATCTGCAGAGCGATGATACCCATTTGCAGACTGCTGAAACCATGCTAAAAAACTTGCATGAGGCCTGGAATGAGGCCGTTGATCTCGCCCATAGCGAGTCTGCACTCAGTTAGGTGGACTATGCCCGTAACCGCCCCCGCTCTACCTTTGGAAATTTATCAGGAATTGGCTCGCCTGAGCAGCCAAATCCTTTCTCACATGCGCGCCCAGCGCTGGTCCCAAGCAACCAGCCTGTCTGCTGCCTATGAGCGCGGCCTGGAAAAACTACAGGCGCAGCCAGCTCTGGGCACACGGGACAAGCTTGCCCGCCGCGCCCTGCTCAACCAGATTTTGGCCAATGACGCACAGATGCGTTCGTTGATGTCCCCACAGGGCGGCTTATTGCCGCTGATCATGCAGGCGCCGGCGGCGCAGCATCAGCCCAAGCCCAGCTCACTTTTTAATTGACCTCACGATGAGTTCTGGCGTACGACCTGATGCCGTTTCGCCTACGCAACGTGGTTATGCGGCGAGCGCCCTCAAAAATCCGGGCGCGCGTCCGCTACCCCAGTCCCACGGTGCTGACGAGCAGTCCCAGCCTGCAGCCCCGACCAAGCCAGACTCAAGCCCGGCATCCATACAAACACAGCTCGGCCGCACGGCACAATATATTTTGCAACTGCTGCAGTCCCAACCGCAGGCACCTGCGACCCAGGGGCGCCAAAGCCTCATCGCCACAGCCCCCTCTGCCGCGTCACCGACAGCCCAGGCGAGTGCTCCGACCGCGCCCGCCCTGACCCAGCAAATTCAGCAAGGTCTGCGTCAGGAGGTACGCTCTAGCGGCTTATTTTATGAGTCTTTGCTCAGTCGGGATTTGGCCGGCCAATTAGCCGACAGAACGCTCTTGCAGCAACAGCCACAAAACCAGCAGCCCGAGCAAATACAAACCATTGTGCGCCAGCAACTAGAGCTATTGGGCAGTGGGCAATGGGAATGGCGTGGCGAGCTTTGGCCTGGTGTTGAACTGCACTGGCAACTCCACCGCCCGACTGATGAAACCACAGATCAAAACCATACGCATGTCCCTGCCAATGAGCGACCATGGACTACGCAGCTGGCACTACAACTGCCCCGACTAGGTGAGCTGCATGTGACGATT
>DATGTB010000069.1:0-8773 GCA_035302065.1 Paenalcaligenes sp.
GTGGTATCAAGGTTGCTTTATGTAAGAGCTTTAGAACAAGGAATAGAAAGCGATGTTAACGCAGATGAGCCCTTTACTTTATTGGTATACATTTCCAAATGGACAGGTAGATGCACCCACCACCGGTGAGCGTGTGCAGGCTTTGGAGCATAGCGGCGTGCAGGCTTCCGCCTTGCATGATTTGATGGCTGTGTACAGTTTGGCTGCCGAGCAATTCACAAATGCCAACCGGACTATCTTTGTTTTGCAGGGGGATGCTCACCAGGTATTTGCCGGGTTATCCAGATTGCGCTCCATCAATCAGCAAATAGGTGTGATTTTGCTAACCCCGGTACTGGATGAAAATTTTATCATTCAGGTATTGCATGGGGGCGCTGATGGCTATGCCCTGGGTAATGCGTCCGATAGCCTGATATTGGCCCTGGTCAGTAATGTCTGGCGCCGACTCAATACCCTCGCTCAGCTGGAGGCCCAAAATGAAAACCCCTGGTCTTTTACGGCCAAGGGGTGGGTGCTGATGAGTCCTCGTGGTGAGCGCATCGATCTGACCACTACTGAGCGGCAGTTGCTGGATACTTTGTTTAGTCAGCCGGGTCGGCGAGCAGATCATCGTACTTTGCTCAATGCCCTTGAGGATGGGGAAAGTACGTCCCTGAGTTCGGGGCAAAACCGACTGGGTGTGATTATCAGCCGACTCAAGAAAAAGGCCAGCACGCTCGGGATCGAGCTACCCTTGCGTTCTGTGCACCGTTGGGGCTATATGTTTGCTGCCGAGGTGTATGTTGATAATGATGAGGCTGATAGTAGTCAGTGATTATTTATCTTTGCTGTATTGTCTTTCTACCACCATGTTGTCGCGGTGCATGAGCTCCGCGGCAGACATGCTGCCCAGTATATCTGCAATTTTTTTGCTGGGTTGCCCCATGATGCGACGTGTGTCGGTGCTGGAGTAGTTAATCAGGCCGCGCCCATATTCCACCCCGTGCTGGTCCACACAGGCCACCACATCACCCCGTTCAAATTCCCCTTCAACACGTATTACCCCGATAGGTAACAGGCTTTTGTGTCCCTTGGTGAGCGCTTGCAAAGCCCCTTCGTCCAAGGTCACCCGCCCCCGGACGCGCAGGTGATCGACCAGCCAGCGCTCGCGGGCAGAGCGTACGGGCAAGGTTGCGAGCAACTCAGTGCCGATGCGCTCCCCCTGGGCCAGGCGGGTGAGTACGCCCTCGGTCTTGCCTGATGCAATGATGGTGTGCCCCCCGCTGTTGGCAGCGCGTTTTGCCGCCAGGACCTTGGTCAACATCCCTCCGGTCCCGATGGTTGTGCCAGCACCGCCTGCCATCTCCTCGAGTTCCGGATCGCCAGCTCGCGCCTGCTCGATGAGCCGGGCTGCGGGATTGGAGCGAGGGTCGGCGTCATATAGCCCCTGCTGATCCGTGAGGATAATCAGGGTTTCCGCCTCGATCAGATTGGTTACGAGGGCACCCAGGGTGTCATTATCCCCCAGGGCAATCTCATCTGTGACCACCGTATCATTTTCATTGACAATGGGTACGACTCCAAGCCCTAGCAAAGTAAAGAGCGTGCTGCGCGCATTCAAATAACGTCGTCTATCGGTAAGATCCTCGTGAGTCAAAAGGATTTGTGCCGTGCGGATGCCATAGCGGGCAAAGGCGACCTCATAGGCCTGTACCAGGCCCATTTGGCCAACGGCAGCGGCCGCCTGCAGCTCATTCATCGCCTTGGGACGGCGAGTCCAGCCTAGCCGGGCAATGCCCTCGGCGACCGCACCGCTGGAAACGAGGACGATTTGTTTGTGCTGCTGATGCAGGGTGGCTATCTGGCTGCACCATTGGTTGACGGCCTCTATGTCCAGACCCTTGCCCTGATTGGTCACCAGTGAGGAGCCAACCTTGATGACCAAACGTTGGGCCTCGGCGGCCACCGAAGGAGTGTGTTTTTTGTGATTCATGAGATTGTCGGAGTAAGTTATTTGGCGTCGATATCGACATTACTACGTTGGGGGTCAAAGCGGGGATCATTGGCATCCGGTGCTGTCGGCTGCTGTAATTCGGGCTGCCTGTGTGCATCCAGCCAGCTCTGTATGTCGTACATCAGTTGTTCGGTGCCCTGTCCGGTCAAGGCCGAGATGGAATAAATGGGTCCTTGCCATTGCAGTGCCGCCTGCAAATCTTTTAGCAGCTGCTCGGGGGCCGGGACCATATCAATTTTATTGAGCACCAGCCAGCGGGGTTTTTCAATCAAATCCGCGCTATAGCTTTGCAACTCATGCTCAATCTCGCGAATGGCGGTGACGCTTTGGGCGACGAGATCGACCTCTTCATTAAAGCTACTGACATCAACCAAGTGCAAGAGTAACTTGGTACGGGCTAAATGCCGTAAAAACTGATGCCCCAGTCCGATGCCCTCCGCAGCTCCGGCGATCAGGCCCGGCAGGTCAGCGACGACAAAACTGTGGCTGGCCGAGGTGCGTACCACCCCCAAATGAGGTTGTAATGTCGTAAAAGGATAGTCGGCGATACGTGGCTTGGCATTGGAAACCTTGTTGATCAGGGTTGATTTGCCAGCATTGGGCAACCCCAGCAAGCCGACATCAGCCAGTACCTTGAGCTCGAGGCGAAGTTTTTTTCTGGCCCCTTTTTTGCCACTGGTAAATTGTCTGGGGGTGCGATTGGTGCTGCTTTTAAAGTTGAGGTTGCCCAACCCGCCTGCCCCTCCCTCGGCCAGCAGGACCCGCTCGCCATCCTCAGTCAAATCAAACAGCAGGGTGTCACTTTCCTCATCATAGATGCTGGTGCCCACTGGCATGCGCAACAGCAGATCTTCGCCTGTAGCGCCAAATTGGTCGCGGCCCCGGCCATTTTCACCATTTTTGGCCTTATTGATGCGCGCATAACGGAAATCAATGAGGGTATTGATATTACGATCGGCCACTGCGTAAACGGAGCCACCCCGGCCACCGTCCCCGCCATCAGGCCCGCCTTTGGGGATAAAGCGCTCGCGCCTGAAGCTGGCGACCCCGTTGCCGCCGTTTCCAGCGATCACCTCTATGGTTGCTTCATCAACAAATTTCATGGTCTGGACTCTAAGAAAAAAAGGATTGCAGGAGAAGCATCTCTACCCCTATTGTAAAGCAAAAAGCCCTGCCAGCTGGCAGGGCTTTTATCTGAGCGAACCGAGGTCTTACTCAGAAGCGATAATTGAAACGGTGCGCTTTTTTTGTCGGCCGTTGATGCTGAACTTGACGTGTCCATCAACCAGGGCATACAGGGTGTGGTCCTTGCCCAGGCCAACATTGGTGCCGGGGTGGAACTGTGTGCCGCGCTGGCGCACAATGATAGAGCCAGCCGAGATGGACTGACCGCCAAAGACCTTGACGCCTAAGCGTTTCGCCTGTGAATCGCGTCCGTTTCGCGTTGAGCCGCCGCCTTTTTTCTGTGCCATAATGAGCTCCTGATTTAATCTCTATTTACTGTGGAAGAGGCCTGTAGGTCAGGCTTCGACCGCGTCGATACGCAGCTCAGTATAATCTTGACGGTGTCCGCGGGTGCGACGATAGCCCTTGCGACGACGCATTTTGAAAACCTTGATCTTTTTGTGTCGACTTTGCGCAAGAACGGTTGCCTTGACTACTGCACCCGATACCAGGGGATTGCCGACTTTGATGTCGCCCCCCTGACCTACGGATAGCACTTGGTCTAGCGTGATTTCTTGCCCAATGTCTGCTGGTATCTGTTCTACTTTAAGTTTCTGGCCAGGGCTAACGCGATACTGCTTACCCCCAGTTTTTATGACCGCATACATGGGTACAATCCTTTGTAATGCCTAAAATATTAAATAACGACTACTACCTGCCCCCACAATACACCTTAGGGGGTAAAAAGAATCTTATATCTTAACCTCTACGCCCTTGTTTTGGCAAGAAAAACTCATAACACCACCCTAAGAGCGATAGTCGGCATTGATACTGACGTAATCGTGCGACATATCACAGGTGTAGACGCGCTCGGAATGTTCACCGCGATTGAGGGCGACCCGTATGGTGATCTCGCTTTCCTGCATCACACGCTTGCCCTCGGCCTCTACATAGCCGGGGTGGCGTCCGCCCTCAGATGCGACCAATACATCGCCGAGCCACAGTTTTATTTTTTCCACCTCGAGATCATCGATACCGGCATAGCCGATGGCGCATAAAATACGTCCCAGATTGGGGTCTGAGGCATAAAAGGCGGTCTTGACCAACGGGGAGTGGGCAATGGCGTAGGCGACCTTAAGCGCCTCTTGTCCGCAAGCCGCGCTTTCTACCTGGATGGTGATGAATTTGGTTGCGCCCTCACCATCGCGCACAATTTTTTGTGCCAAATCCAGGGCGGCGGCCTTGAGGGCGGCCAATACACGGGCATAGTAGGGGCTGGCTACTGAGTCCACATGCAACCCACTCTGACCGGTAGCAACAATGACAAAGGAATCATTGGTCGAGGTATCGCCATCGACACTGATACGGTTAAAGCTGTGATCAGCGATTGTGCGGGTCATCTCCTTGAGCAGTTTGGGATTGATGCCAATGTTAGTACATAAAAATCCCAGCATGGTGGCCATATTGGGACGAATCATGCCTGCCCCCTTGCTGATGCCGGTAATGGTGCACTGCCGCTCGCCCAGCTCGAATCGACTTGAATAGATCTTGGGCTGGGTGTCAGTGGTCATGATGCTATGAGCGGCATCAAACCAGTTACCGGCCTGCAGATCCTGTACCGCTGCAGGTAACGCCGCAAGCAGCTTGGTCATGGGCAAGGGCTCCAGAATCACGCCGGTAGAAAAGGGGAGTACCTGCGTGGGGCGCAGATCCATCAGGCGGGCTAACTCGGTACAGGTGCGCTCAGCATCCTCCAGACCCGGGGCGCCGGTGCCGGCATTGGCATTGCCGGTGTTGATGACCAGGGCGCGTATATCCTTTTCTGTGCGGATGTGTTGCTCGCAGACCTGCACCGGGGCGGCCCGATATCTGTTTTTGGTAAAGACGGCTGCAACCGAACTGCCGGGAGCCAGTTGAAAGACCGTAATGTCCCGGTGTCCTGCCTTGCGGATGCCAGCTGAGGCAATCCCGATTTCTACCCCCGGCACCGGAAATACATCGGCTTTGTTCGGGATATTGAGATTTACTGCCATAGTCCACCTGTCCAATAGAAATGAATGACCGATTAAAGCTTTTGTTTATCATACCTTGATTTTATTCGGATACGATAAAAAAAGCCTCTGCAGGATGCAGAGGCTCGATAGTACTGGCTGGTATGCGCTCAGGCGTTATTGTGGGTTTGGATATGGGCCAGGAGCTTGAGCTCGCCCAGGCTATCCAGTAGTCCTTCTTTATTGGGCGCACTGAGCGGGGCAAAAAAGGCAGACAGCCACTCTCGATAAGCAGCGGCCATGATTTGGTATTGTTTTTTGCCCTGGGGGGTCAGGCGTAACACCGAACTGCGCCGGTCATGAGCCTGACGGTGCCGTTCCAGCATCCCTTCTTTTTCCAGCTGATCCGTGATTCCGGTGATGTTGCCATTAGTGACCAGCATGCGGCGAGAGAGTTCGGTCATGCGCATGCCCTCGGGGCACTCATGCAGCTGGGCCATCAGCTCAAAGCGAGGCAAGGTGGTTTTAAACTCTCGACGCAGCCGGCTGCGGATCTCGTTTTCAATGAGGGTGGCGCAGCTAAGCAAGCGCAGCCACAGGCGCATCTCACCCTGTTCCTGGGCCGCTAGCCGGCTTTCCAGATCGGGGGTGTCCGCAAACAGTTTGTCTGTTGGTATGTCTTGTATTTTCATGACTAGACCCTTTATGTATTGGGGCTCATCGCGGGGGCAATTGCTGAATTAGCACTTTCTTTATGATTGCATTCTAATGGCGCTACGGCTTTTGATCGTTGCGAATGATCAAATGATGAAAGGTTAACTTTTAAAAGGGAACATATATAAACTAAAAAAGCCTGCGCCAATGCGCAGGCTTTTATGGTGCTAACAGGCCGTGAGTCTAGCTGATTTCGGCAAAGGCTATTTCCGCTGCATCCAGGGTTTGCTTGATGATCTCTGCGTCATGCGTGCTTGAGACAAAGCTGGCCTCAAAGGCAGAGGGAGCCAGATAAACGCCTTGCTTGAGCATGGCGTGGAAAAAGGCCTTGAACTGCTCGATATTGCTTTGTGCCACATCGTTCATGTTGGTGGGTTTTTGGGCACTGAAATATAAACCCAGCATGCCGCCGACATAATCAGAGCTAAAGGTCACCCCGGCGGCTTTGGCGCGCTCTCGCAAGCCCTGGGCCAGCTGGGCCGTACGCTGCTCGAGGGCCGAAAAGAAGTTCGGCGCACCAATGGCCTGTAGGGTCGCTATGCCGGCAGCCATGGCGACCGGGTTACCCGAGAGTGTCCCCGCCTGATAGACGCCGCCCAGAGGAGCGATGGTATCCATAATCTCGGCCTTGCCGCCAAAGGCGCCGACCGGCATTCCACCGCCAATGACCTTGGCCAGGGTAGTGAGATCCGGCGTGATGTGGGTGAGTCCCTGCACGCCCTGTGGTCCGGCTCTGAATCCCGTCATGACCTCGTCAAAGATCAGCACCGCACCATGCTCGGTACACAGCGCTCGCAGACCCTCCAAGAACCCCGTTTTGGGCTTGATGAGGTTCATGTTGCCGGCAATGGGCTCGATAATCACACAGGCAATATCGGCGCCGTGCTGCTCAAAGGCCTGGGCCACGCCGTCCAGATCATTAAAGTCCAGCACCAGGGTGTGTTGTATGAACTCTGATGGCACCCCGGAAGAGGTAGGATTGCCAAAGGTCAGCAAACCAGAGCCGGCCTTGACCAGCAGGCTGTCAGCGTGGCCATGATAACAGCCCTCGAATTTGATGATTTTTGAGCGGTTGGTGTAACCACGCGCCAAGCGGATGGCACTCATGGTGGCCTCGGTGCCTGAACTGACCAAACGGATTTTATCCATGGAGGGCAAGCGCTCCTTGATGAGCTCAGCGAGGATGATCTCTGCCTCGGTGGGTGCGCCAAAGGAGAGGCCGCGTTCAGCCGCATTTTGTACCGCTGCTACGACGTCCGGGTGGGCGTGGCCTAAAATGGCGGGTCCCCAGGAGCCAACATAATCGATGTATTGCTTGTCATTGGCATCCCAAATCCAAGGCCCTTTGGCCTTGCTGATAAACAGGGGGGTACCGCCTACCGAACCAAAAGCACGTACAGGGGAGTTGACCCCACCCGGAATGCTTTGGCAGGCACGCTCAAAAAGTGTGATGTTTTGATCCATTGTTTGCGTTGTCCTTAGATACTTGAACTGTTTGAATCTTGGGCATAGCGCTGAAAACATTCGACAAAGCGCTGTGCCTGGGCATAAACGTCATCGGCCTCGAACAGGCTGCTGATGACAGCCACGGCGTCGGCCCCCGCCATGAAGGCATGCCGGGCATTATCCGGTGTGATGCCGCCAATGGCGACCACCGCCACACGTCGGTGGGGTCCGGTTTGCTCGCAGAGACGACGAGCCCTGGAAATGAGTTGTAGCTCGGCCCGGACGGCCCGGGTTTTGATGGCGGAGGGGAATAAAGCCCCAAAGGCAACATAATCGGCGCCGCTTTGCATTGCCTCCTGAGCCCGTGACAGCTCGTTATAACATGAGGCACCCAGCCACTGCCCCTTGGTCAGGGATTGTTTGGCCGTCACCAGGGAGCCGTCCTCTCGGCCCAGATGAACACCTGCGACCGGGTATTCGAGGGCCAGTGCCAGCTGATCGTTGATAATCAGGGGCAGGTTGAGCTCCTGGCATAACTCGATCACGGCCTGTAATTGTTTTTCGGCTTGCTGCAGAGCGGCCTTTTTGCGCCGCCATTGTAAGGCACTCATGCCGCCGCGGTGGGCCGCCCGAATAGCCGCCAGTAACTGTGTCGTATCATCCCACTCGGGGGTAATGCCGTATAAACCGCGTGGGAAAACGGTAGGTTGATTAGGCTTCATGATTGTCTGTCTGGTTGGTGCGTGCGCTCAGACACAGAGCGCTTTGGTTAATGAGACGAGTGCCCATGCCCGCTTGAAAAACATGCTCAGCGGCCCGATATATAAATTGTAGGGCATGATCACAGGCAGTGGCCAGATCACGACCCCAGGCCAGCTGAGTGGCACAAACACAGGCTAACATGCCCTCGGTATCCTGGATGCGGGCAGTTTGGTTGATATAGGGCCACTGTTTGAGCCGGCCTTGCCGGGTGTAGAGTTGATAGCTGTTTGCCTGCTCGGGGATATGTGCAGCGGTATAAAGCACAGCCCGAGCGCCCAGCTCGATGAGGCTGCGGGCGGGGTGTTGGCGGGCGGCCAGATGGCCATCGGCCTGCCACTGCTGCAGTAACAGCTGGTCAGCGACCACCAGATCGGCAAAAGGCAGGGCCAGATCAAAAATGGCATCAACGATTTCATCTATATCCTGGTCCGTACCAACCTGCCCGGATTCGGGGATGGACTGCAGGTGTAAAACCAGCGGCAAATGGGCGTAGTCAGCCATGATCTGTCCCAGGACGCTGGCCTGTTCTACCGTGTACAGGGGGCCGGCCTTGATTGCATCAATCTGCAAATCCTCGAGCAAACAGCGCATTTGATCATGCACATACTCTGGGGCCAAGAGCTTAATATGGTCCAGAGCCGTGGTATCTTGGATATGCACGGCGGTGGCCACCGTGACAGGGTGACAGCCATTGTGTGTACAG
>DATGTB010000070.1:0-3240 GCA_035302065.1 Paenalcaligenes sp.
TTTGCACTGGCTGCCAGGAGCCATTGCTTACGAGTAGACACCATCCTGGCCGGGTTTAGGGAGTAAAATGGGACTTACGTGGAGCTTTGTGCCAGAATTTATTAAACTTGAGTGAATCACGCTGCTTTACCTCCTTATGACTTTTTTGCATTGATAAATTAAACACCATGGATCTTACCGCGCATATGCACGCCCATTTTATGGATAGTGCCCAACTACTTCAGGAAAGCGCCCAGGAGCTAACCGAGCCCTTGACCGCGGCCGTGGAGCTCTTGTTTGCTACCTTGACCAACAACGGCAAAATCCTGGCCTGCGGCAACGGTGGTTCCGCCGCCGATGCCCAGCATTTCATCGCCGAGCTCGTGGGGCGCTTTGAACGCGAGCGACTGCCATTGGCCGGGATCGCACTGAATACTGATACCTCCATCCTCACTGCTGTGGCCAATGACTACGGCTATGCTACCGTCTTTGAGCGGCAGGTCAGTGCCCTGGGCCAGAGAGGGGACATCCTGGTTGCCATCTCCACCAGCGGCAACTCGGAAAATGTTTTGCGCGCCATTCAGGTTGCCCATGAGCGGGATATGGTCGTCATCGCCCTGACCGGTAACGGCGGCGGCAAAATCAGTGATCTCCTTGCTAGTACGGATATCCATTTATGCGTGCCGCACCACCGTACCATGCGCATCCAGGAGGTGCATATGCTGCTTTTACATGCCATGTGTGATGGCATTGATACACTTTTACTCGGAGAGCCACTATGATGGGTTGGCATCGTTACCTCAGAGCTTTGGCTCTGGGCCTGGGTCTGACATTTTCACTTGGTTTATTGAGCGCCTGTGCGCCGGTACTGATCGGCGGCGCTGCCACAACCACTGCCGTGGTTGCCGTAGACAGGCGCACCACGGGCGAGCAGGTAGAGGACAAGGCCATCGATCTCAAGGCGGGCAATGAAACCCGTGTGCTGCTCGCAGATAAGCCTGGCCGCATCAATGTCAACTCCTACGCAGGTCGGGTCTTGCTCACCGGCGATGTGCCCTCCATCGCAGATAAAGAGCAGGCTGGTCAAAAGGTCGCCGGGATAGACAAGGTGATACAGGTCATCAACCGCCTGCGGGTCGGTGAGCCTACCGAGCTGAGCGTGCGATCCAACGACACCTGGATTACCACCAAGGCACTATCAAACCTCATCAATACCAAGGGGGTTCCCACCCGTACCATGAGCGTAACCACCGAACGCGGCATTGTCTATCTACAAGGACGAGTCACGCCTGAGGAGGGTGAGCGTGCGGCCAAAGTGGTTTCCGGCATTCCCGGAGTCAACGAGGTGGTCAAGCTCTTTGAGTACATCAGCCCAGAGGACCTCAAGGAGGATGGCACCATCAAGGACGAGTTTGCTGAAAAAAGCAAGAGCACATCCGGGCCCCAGCGGGTCGAGCCTGAAGCCCTTCCCATCAAAAACTGAGTTTGATAGATCATGATAAGCAGAGTATTTCGCATTTTGATGATCCTGATGTTGAGTCTGAGCCTGACTGCCTGTGAGGATTTATTTTCTGACAGCAACCAGGCGCCCAACGTACACTTTACCGACCTTAAGGGCGATCGCCATGAGCTCAAGGATTTTGAGGGCAAGGTGGTATTATTCAAATTCTGGTCCACCGACTGCACCACCTGCGTAGCGCAGATGCCTGATAATATTTCCTATCAGAACGCATACGGACCTGAGGGCTTTGAGGTGATCGCCATTGCCCTGAAACACGACCCCATTGATTATGTGCGCAATTTTGCCCAAAGCCGTGCGCTCCCCTTTATGGTCGCCAGCGATAGTGATGGCGAGATTGCCAAGGCCTTTGGTGATGTGCGCATGACCCCGACCGCGTTCCTGATTGACCGCAAGGGTCGTATCGTCAAGCGTTATCTGGGGCTCTATGATAAAAACGAGTTTAAGCAAACTGTAGAAAAAGCATTACAGGGTTAACACACCATGAACACACCCCACAACGAACCCCATAGCCCCGCCCTCAAAGCAGAAATCCTCTCAGAGGCATTGCCTTATATTAAACAATTTCATGGCCGCACCATCGTGGTCAAATACGGCGGCAATGCCATGACGGACGAACACCTACAGCGCAGTTTTGCTCATGACGTAGTCTTGCTCAAGCTGGTCGGCCTCAAACCGGTCATCGTGCATGGCGGCGGCCCACAAATCAATGAGGCCCTGCGCCGGGTCGGCAAAGAGGGGACCTTCATACAGGGCATGCGTGTAACAGACGCCGAGACCATGGAGGTCGTCGAGTGGGTACTCGGCGGCCAGGTACAGCAGGATATCGTCATGATGATCAATGAGGCCGGGGGCAAGGCCGTCGGCCTGACGGGCGAGGACGGCAGCCTCATACAGGTACGCAAAAAACTGCTGCCCAGTGAGGAAAACCCGGGTGAAATGCTGGACATCGGCTTTGTCGGGGATATCACCCGCATTGAGCCTGCTGTAGTCAAGGCCCTGCAGGGCGGAGAGTTTATCCCTGTGATCTCCTCCATCGGCTACGGCGAGGATGGCAAGGCCTATAACATCAATGCCGACGTTGTGGCCGGCAAGATGGCCGAGGTGCTGGGAGCAGAAAAACTGGTCATGCTGACCAACACACCCGGGGTGCTGGACAAGCAACAGCAATTATTACGCAAGCTCTCGGCCCAGACCATTGATGAGCTCTTTGCTGACGGCACCATCTCGGGCGGCATGCTGCCCAAAATCTCCTCAGCCCTGGATGCGGCGCGCTACGGAGTGAACTCGGTTCATATCATCGATGGTCGGGTGCCCCACTCATTGCTTTTGGAAATCCTCACGGACGAGGGCGTAGGCACCCTGATTAGCGCACACTAGGCAGCGCACACTGTGACCATGTGGCCTCAGCGCATTGCCTATCAAAACCCGGGGGCGCGCCGGCCTAGCCACTGCACCCCGGTCTGGTTATTTGATCTGGATAATACCTTGCATAATGCCTCCCAAGGCATTTTTGAGCAGATCCACCGCTGCATGAACCAGGCCATTGCCGATCTGCTGCAACTCTCCCTCGAGCAAGCCGACGCGCTACGTTTGCAATACTGGCGCGAATATGGCGCCACACTCATCGGCATCGCCCGCCATCATGACGTCTGCCCACATGAATTTTTACATCGTGCCCACCACTTTGATGTGGCGGCCCATATTCATCATGAGCCCGGATTAAATCATTCCTTGCAACG
>DATGTB010000071.1:0-5594 GCA_035302065.1 Paenalcaligenes sp.
GCTCGTCAGTCATCACCTGTGAAAGCTTGATTAAAATATGACGCGCCCGGGTCTGAGTAACCATGATCGGCCCACCTGCAGAGGCCTCACTCGACGGGGCGCGCTGACGTGCAACCGGCTCGGCCTCCCCCCGGTTTGTCACCTTGAGAATATGAAAGCCCTGGCCGGTGCGAATAATATCGCTGACCTGCCCGGGCGACAAATCCCGGACGGCCTCAACAAAAACATCAGGCCAACCCTCCAGGGGTCGTGTCCCCATATGGCCGCCACTAAGCGCCTCATTCCCATCCGAAAAGGAAGCCGCCAAAGTAGCAAAATCTGCTCCTGAACTGAGCTCCCGCATGATGGACTCGGCTTTGGCGCGCAGCTCACGCTCTGCGCCAATGCTTACGCTCTCTGGCACCCGTATGACAATCTGCGATAACTCTACCAGCTCGTCTTGCGGTCCTGCTGCAGGGCCCGAGCTAGAACGGGACACATCCACCCCCTGGGTTTTCAGATAGGCATCGATCTCTGATTCGCTGATGTGAATTTGCTCATCTACCATCCTGAAACGCAACTGATCAACCATGATGTCGTTGCGCAAAGAAGCCAGATAATCCTCCCACTGCAAGCCGGCAGACTGTACTTCCCTTTTAAGCCCATCCACATCCAAATCATTATTCTGGGCAATCATTTGCACCGCATTTTGTACATCCTCATCTGTCACCACAATGCCCAACTCATCTGCCTGCTGCTCAATCAGCTGCTCAGTGATGAGATGCTGCAGGACCTGTTTGGCCAGCGTTTCATCATCAGGCAGAGGTACCTCCTGGGCACTAAGCTCAGCTTTAACACGCTGCAGCTCACGATTCAGGGTGCGCATGGTGATTACGTCATCATTGACAATGGCAGCAATGGTATCTATTGCAGCAGTTGACCCAGATAAAGACTGGGCATGGACAGACAAAGAAAACCACCCGAGCATCAGACTCACCAATAGCCAGTGCAATGCTTTCCATGCCGGGTTCAGTTTTTTTGTTTTCATTTTAATCGTACCTCTCAAAGACGGTGCGCTTGGGAATAGGATTGCTGACCGGTCGGTAACCGGTAACCTGCTCACGTAACAGACCCATGGGATCGGTGCCCAGGGCACCCAAACCATGTAATTCCAACTGTAAAAATACTGCACTGTTGGATTCCTTGGCCGAGACAGCATAGCGTTGCAAAACAAAACGGGCAGTCCAACAGCAGTCCCCCTTATACTCTAAACCAAAAATATTTTGTGTGCTGCGCTTTTCCTGCAGGGAATAATCCGAACGGCCCATAAAATAGAGGTTTTTGCTCAGAGGCCATTGTCCAGCCACCGAAACCTGCTCTCTATTACGCTCCGGATCATAGGCGGTAGTGTCATAAAAAGCGCGTGGATCCCGCTCATAACGATAACTGGCATTGATGGACGCCAAGCGTTTGGGCTCCCACCGCACCCCGGCACTCATGCGGTTGCGGCCATAGCTTTCCGGATTAAGCTGCGTGTCAAAGCGGATATGAAATTTATCTGTCAAAGAAGCTGCGGCCCCAAAAAGGTAATCCGAGCGCGCCCGCTCAACCGGATGCTCGCGCAAATTGGGCGCATCCGATAAAAAGACCTTGCGATCCTCAAAATACAAACGCTGTGCGGCTTGCAAACGAATAATCTCGGCGCCTGTTTCGGCATTTAACCAACGGGTGGTCAAGCCAATGGTGAGCTGATTGGCATTAGCAATCCGATCCCAGCCCCCGCTAAACAGATTGTGACTGAAAGCCTGGGCAAAGTTAAAGGTGGACACACTGGTGTCAATCACGGGAATATCCTCCTGATTGACATAAGGCACATACAAATAAAACAGGCGTGGCTCCAGGGTCTGCACCGCTGCCTGCCCAAAGAGGCGGGTATCACGTTCAAAAACCATGCCCGTATCCAGGGAGTAAAGCGGGATAAAACGGGAAACATTTGCCGGGCGCGCCTGTTTGGGTCGATAACGCGGGGATAAGGCATCCCAGTCGGTACGATAATGGCTGTAATGTAAACCGACCTGGGGGGTGATATGCCAGCCTGCCTTGCGGTAGGGAAAAGCCAACGTTGTATAAGAACTAAATCGCGTCGAATTCGGGCGCACGCGCACACGCCGATAATCCACCTTGTCCCAGATATCGGTCACATCGTAACGCCCACTATAGTAGGGCATGACAAAACGGGTGAGGACATTTTCAGAACGCAGATCAAAGCCACCCCAATTATAGCGACTGCCGGTAATGGCCAAGCGCGGCAGCATATCATAGGAAGGCCGACGGTAACGCGATGCGGTGGCATCCTGCAGGGTCTGATACTTGGTTGCTGACAGGGAGGTAGAGAGATATCTCATCGGCGACCAATTAAACCGGGCGGTACTGCTCAGCTCACGGACAGAGGCCTCATTGAGCCCAAAGGTAGACAGATCCCGGAAATAGTCATCATCTGATACCTTGCGGTAGCGAATGAAAAAATTACCGCCAAAATCAAAACGCTGTCGATGCTCGAGGTTCATCAACCAGCGGTTTTGGTGGGTCATGCGATCCTTATGTAAATACTCGCCAAAATACATGCCGGAATAACGACGCTGCAAATAGCGAAACTCGCCCTGCCATTGCAAGCCACGACGACCCAGTATTCGCGGCGTTAAGGTTGCATCATAGTTGGGCGCCAGATTGAAATAATAAGGCATAGAGAACTCCAGACCACTATTGCTGGAGTAACCATAGATGGGGGATAAAAAGCCGGATTTGCGCTCCTCACGTAATGGAAACCCGAAAACCGGCGAATACAGGATCGGTACCCCCTTGAAATACAGTACGGCATGCCGGGCCAGGCCCAGGTTGTCATCATTATGCAAATCCACCCGGGGCGAGCGGATGAACCACTGTGGGTCAGGACAGGGACAAGCACTATAGTCCACACGCTCCAAACGCATGTGGTCGCGGCTGAAAATCTCGGCAAACTCAGCCTGCCCTGCCCCGGCAGAGTCTCCGAGCCAAAACTGTGGAACAGTCATTTCACCAGTTTCGGCATCGAGGTTGTAATCAATTTGGGGGCTCTTGATGATTGTGCCATCGCGCATCAATAACCCATTGCCACGCACCTGCACCTCGGTAGTGGTGCTGTTATAGTCAATACGGTCACCCTTGACCACAGAATCAATACGCCGCACCTCGGCCCGGCCGGTCAAACGCAATCGATCGGCATCCAGGGTCTGCATATTGTCCGCGCGGGAAAACACCCCCATCCGGTCCTCCGGCACCTCATGCTTTTTTAGCTCTGGAGCAACCTTGAGGCGAGCGACTTGATCTGCGGGCTGGGCAGTGGCAGTATGACTGCTGACAACGACTGCAAAGAGTGCTACCAGCACCCTTTGAATTAAAAAAAACGTATTTTTTTTAGCTGTCAAAGCCCCTGCCCCAATAAAAAAACGAATTCCGCCAAGACAAGAAAATTAAAGCGTATTATAAATGGTTCGGGCAACACCTACAGCCCCATTTCTTTTTTCAATACTATTCGTATTATCTGCCATGGAAAACATGACCCCTCGTTTTAACCAATTGTGCCAATGGTTGCAACAGACTGAACGCACCATTGCCGTCGATGTGAACAGCTTGCAACCCGCCTCCAGCGATGCCAGTTTCAGACATTATTACCGGGGCCAAACGCGAACCGCCCCAAAACAAAACATCATAGTCATGGACGCCCCGCCCGCACAGGAAAATAATGCCGCCTTTGCAGATAACCAACGACGTCTGCAAGCTGCTGGCCTGAAGGTACCAGAAATCTTTGATGCTGACTTTGACGAGGGGTTTTTACTACTGTCGGACCTGGGCCCGCACAATCTACTGAGCATCCTCAACGAGGGCTATGATGCCGTTGCCACCCAGGCCCTGTATCGCATCGTGCTGGACCTATTGGTCACAATGCAACAGGCAGATACCTCTGGTCTGCCGGTCTATGATGCTGAGCGCATGCGCGCTGAGCTAGACCTATTTTACACATACTTTGTGCAGAACCATTGCAAAATCACCCTCAGTGCCCAGGAGAAGACTCGTCTGGATGTCATTTTCCAGGTGCTGGTCACCGACAATGCCAGCTATCCCATGGTGTACGTGCACCGAGATTTTCACTCGCCCAACCTGATGATGCCCACTGACCGTACATTACAACCAGGCCTTATTGATTTTCAGGATGCGGTACTGGGTCCCATCACCTATGATCTGGCCTCCCTGGTCATGGATGCCCGTTATTACTGGGATGAGGCCCAGCAAATAGACTGGGCCATCCGCTACTGGGAAAAAGCCCAGGCAGCAGGCCTGCCGGTATGTGAGCACTTTGGTGATTTTCATCGTGCCTATGAGTGGATGAGCATTCAGAGAAACCTGCGCATCCTGGGGGTGTTTTGCCGCCTATCACAGCGTGATGGCAAGCACCAATACCTGGCACATCTGCCGCGTGTTTTAAAATATCTTCGTCAAGTCATCCCGCGTTACGAAATTTTTACTCCGTTACGTGCATTATTGGATAGGATAGAGCAGAAACAAACGGTGCTGGGCATTACTTTTTAACCATGAAACAAGCAATGATTCTCGCTGCAGGCTATGGCAAACGCTTGCGACCCATGACAGAGCATACCCCCAAACCGCTGATTTGCGTTGGCGGTAAGCCATTGATTGTCTGGCATATCGAGCGCCTGGCGCATGCCGGCATCAAGCACATTGTTATCAACCACTCCTGGCTGGGTGAGCAAATAGTTCAGCGCCTTCAGGATGGGCATGACTGGGGGGTACAGATTCGCTACTCCGCCGAGGAGCAACCACTGGAAACAGCCACCGGGGTCAAAAAAGCCCTGCCCCTGCTGCAGGACGCCCCATTTTTACTTATCAGTAGCGATATCTGGTGTCCTTGGCCTGTCAGCCGTCTGCTGCAGGCCGGCCAAGGTCTGGATGGCCATGCCCTTCTGGGGCATTTATTATTGGTCAATAACCCGGCTCATCATCCGCAGGGGGATATGTATTTTGAGCGCGGCGATCGCATCCGGGCGCGCAGCAGCCAGGCCCCGGATCGCACGGCCTTTACCTATAGCGGTCTGGCAGCCGTACATCCTCGATTGTTTGCCGCCTGCGATGACCATACCCCCATGCCACTGCGGGTGCCCCTTGGGCAAGCCATGCAGGCGGATCAAATCGCAGCCAGTCATTTGGATGCACCGTGGTTTGATGTTGGCACGATGGCACGCTTGCAGGCACTGGAACATTACTTGGCGCAAAACCCTCAAGAGGTTATGATTTGATTGATTTGGCAAGAACCATCATTTGGGCTCTGGCGCCTGTCCGAACAACCAAAAAGACTTTCGCATATGTTGAGATCAAGAAAACCCGCATTTAGACCCTCACCCTACGGCTATACCCGACGCAGACGTCGCATCCCCAGGTGGCTGGTACTGATGATTGTCGGTATTATCATCGGGGTGGGCGGCGTGTTATTCATCCAGGAAAGTTACGGTCCGGCCCGTCTGACGGTTGAGGAGTCCGAACGCTTGCATTTTGATTTGAAT
>DATGTB010000072.1:0-5561 GCA_035302065.1 Paenalcaligenes sp.
GCAGAGCCTTCTATTGAGGGCGCTTTGCTTGTAGACTAAAGTAGGCAGGAGCCAGTAAGCGCTCCCTGTAGTAAATGGTTTGACAAGTTTGATGCTTGGCGACTTGGCGGAGCGCTACCCCCAAGTCGCCTTTTATTGTTAGCCTATCAGGGCTTGATCTTTAAGCAGCACGAGGCTGAGTGAATGTTAAATTGGTTGTTGCCAGAGAATATGGCAGATGTATTGCCAGCAGAGGCCAGGCGCCTTGAGGAGTTGCGCCGTAAATTGCTGGACCTCTATCATAGCTATGGGTTTGAGCTGGTTGCCCCGCCGCTTGCTGAGTATTTGGAATCACTGCAGGCAATCTCGGGGACCCGCCTCAATCTGCGCACCAACAAACTCATCGATCAGCTATCCGGCCGTACCATGGGTGTGCGGGCGGACATGACGCCCCAGGTGGCGAGAATTGATGCCCACCTGTTAAACCGTCCGGGTGTAACCCGCCTATGTTATTGTGGGCCTGTACTGCATGCCAAACCCGAAGGTTTGCTGTATGAGCGAGAGCTTTTGCAGATAGGTGCTGAAATTTACGGCTATGCTGCGGTAGAGGCGGATATAGAAGTGATTCGTCTGGCATTGGCTAGCGTCGCCAAGGTTGGCGTTGAGCAGCCCCGCCTGGATTTGAACCTGCCCGCCATTGCTTATGCAATTATTCAACAAGATCCTGTCTTAAACCAGCAAATACAGTATGTATTTGATTTGCTCAGTGCCAAGGACAATCCCAGTCTGCAGGCTCTGGCGCAGATGTTTCCCGGTGCGAATACAAAGGTCATCAAACAGTTATTAACCCTGACAACATTGTATGGGCAAGCACTACCAACCCTGGAGCGGGCTCGTGCGGTGTTGCCCAATCTGCCGGAAATTTCACATGCCCTGGAACGACTGGAGCTGATTATCCGTGCTTTTTCAGGGCAGGTACTCACCCTTGATTTGGCGGACATGGGCACAAGCTACGGCTATCATACTGGCGTCGTATTTTGTGTATATGCTCAAGGCTGGGCAAATGCATTGGTCAGGGGTGGGCGTTATGATGGTATTGGCAAGCTATACGGCAGGGATCGCCCTGCTACAGGATTTAGTTTAGACTTGAGGATGCTTTCCACGGGACTGCCTCAGGCACGTCCTGCACGAGCCGTCAGAGCCCCTTGGGGGACGGATCAGGAATTATTGTCGCTCATCCGGCAGTTGCGGGCACAGGGCCATGTCGTAATACAGCTATTGCCTGATGAGCAGCCCAGCTCTGATGAGTTCTCAATTGATCGTCAGATAATACAAGAGGATAACAGGTGGGTGGTGCAGTCCGTACCCTCATCTGCATAAACAAATCAATATCAAGGTTTAACTTAGGCCATTGTAGTTGGAGGCCGTTTTCGAGCGTTTGTAACATGAGCAAAAACATTGTCATCATTGGTACTCAGTGGGGAGATGAAGGGAAAGGCAAGATCGTTGATTGGCTTGCTGAGTCTGCCCAGGGTGTAGTTCGTTTTCAAGGCGGGCATAATGCCGGTCATACACTATGGATAAATGGTCAGAAAACTGTCTTGCGACTGATCCCGTCGGGTATCATGCACCCGCATGTCACTTGCTATATCGGCAATGGGGTGGTGTTATCTCCCGATGCGTTATTAGCTGAAATAGCCGAGCTTGAAGCTGCGCACGTCGATGTCCGTGAGCGTTTGCAGATTTCTGCCGCCTGCCCGTTGATTTTGCCTTATCATGTGGCCCTTGACCAGGCGCGTGAGGCTAAAATGGCAGCTGCCAAAATTGGTACGACCGGGCGCGGTATCGGTCCTGCTTATGAGGACAAGGTCGCCCGGCGAGCGCTGCGAGTACAAGATCTGTTTGACCTGCAGAGCTTTGAAAACAAGCTTGAGCAGGTATTGGATTATCATAATTTTGTCTTGACCCGTTATCTTGATGCGCCCGCAGTTACGGCTGACAGCATACTGGACAAGGCCGGCTATTACGCCGAGCAGCTAGAGCCCATGGTGGCGGATGTAAGTCACAACCTGTTTACTGCGGGCCGCAACGGCGATAAGCTCTTGTTCGAGGGTGCGCAAGGCGCTTTGCTGGACATCGATCATGGCACCTATCCCTATGTAACCAGCAGTAATTGTCTGTCGGGTGCGGCCAGCGCTGGTTGCGGTGTGGGGCCGGATCAGCTCAATTACGTGCTGGGTATCGCCAAATGCTACGTGACTCGTGTGGGCAGTGGGCCTTTCCCCACTGAGCTGGATAATGATATAGGCCTTCGTCTAGCCGAGGTGGGCAAGGAATTCGGTTCAGTAACTGGACGTCCCCGCCGATGTGGCTGGTTTGATGCCGCCGCGATGAAGCGTTCAGTCATGCTTAATGGTATTTCAGGGTTATGCATGACCAAACTGGATGTGCTCGATGGGCTGGATACCCTGCAAATAGGGGTGGGTTATCGCTATAAGGGCAAGTTTTTGGATGTTTTACCCTATGGGGCGCAGGCAGTGGCCGAGGCCGAGCCTGTTTTGGAGGAAATGCCCGGGTGGCTTGAGCCGACCGTCGGTGTGACAGAGTACGACAAACTACCCGTCAATGCTCGTCGTTATCTGGAGCGTATCGCTGAATTATGCGACGTACCCATTGATATGGTGTCCACCGGACCGGACAGAAATGAGACTATTGTGCTCAGGGATCCCTTTGGTTCGTAATAGCCCATGGGCAAAAGGGGTGCTAAATACGTTTAAAAAAGGTAATATGTTTTTCCTTTAGAACAAGGTTATGAGTAAAGGAACACAACATGAGTCTGCCGCCGAGTACAGATACAGACCTGTGGATTAGCTGGGACGAATATCATGATCTGATTGGACAGCTTGCCCTGCAAGTGCATCAATCAGGGTGGAAATTTGACAAGATTGTCTGCCTGGCACGAGGCGGGATGCGCGTGGGGGATGTCATTTCCCGCATTTACGATGTGCCTTTGGGCATCCTGGCGACCAGCAGCTACCGTGAAGCGGCGGGCACGGTACAGGGGCAGTTGGATATTGCCCAATACATTACCATTACTCGGGGCACTCTTGACGGTAATGTGCTCTTGGTAGATGACATGGTTGATACCGGCCTGACTTTTGGCCGGGTTCGGGATCATCTACGTGCGGAGTTTCCCGACATCGTCGAGTTGCGTACCGCTGTATTGTGGTGGAAAGGACACTCCAGCTTTGAGCCGGATTATTATATCTCCCATTTGCCTACCAACCCCTGGATACACCAGCCCTTTGAGGATTACGACAGTATCCGACCTCATCAGTTGGAAGCATGGTTGCGTAAAGGCAGGCGCGAGCAATAGTTTTGACTGACTTATTTTTTGCATGTTAATATGGTCTATTACTTGTTTTTGGGTTTAACTGATAAATTAGAGGTATTATGACAGTTGTTAAGGTAAGAGATAACGAGCCGTTTGAGGTTGCCATGCGGCGTTTTAAGCGTTCGGTCGAAAGAACAGGTCTACTAACCGAACTACGTTCACGCGAATACTATGAAAAGCCAACTGCTGAGCGCAAGCGCAAGCGCGCCGCAGCGATTAAGCGTCACTATAAGCGTTTACGCAGTCAACAGTTGCCTCCCCGCCTATATTGATACCAGAGTCTTTTGTACAGGAACTGCTCGCACGCGTTGATATTGGCGAAATAGTAGGTCGTCATGTGCAGTTGCGTAAACGGGGGGCCAATCTCATTGGCTTATGTCCATTTCATAGCGAAAACACCCCATCGTTTACGATAAGTCCAGCCAAACAGTTTTACCATTGCTTTGGCTGTGGACAAAGCGGCAATGCGATAAGCTTCTACATACAGTTTTTGGGATTAAGCTTTCCAGAGGCCGTCCGCACCTTGGCTCAGGAGGTCGGCCTGCAGGTACCGCAGTCCCCTAAAAGCCCACAACAAAGGCGCATAGAAAAAGAACAGCGGGAAATACGCTCATTCCATGAGCGTTTATTGCATCAGGCGCAGACTTTTTATCAGGATCAGCTCAGACAGGAGCTGCCAGCACTTAGATATTTGCGTGACCGGGGCATCAGCTCAGATACGATTCAGCGTTTTGAGCTGGGCTGGGCGCCCAATGAATGGCAAGCGCTTGCCCGCATCTTTGACTCCTATCAGGCACCCGAGTTGCTCGAGGTCGGTCTGGTTGCCGAGGGCCGTGAGGGCCGGCGCTATGACCGGTTGCGTGGTCGTATTGTCTTTCCCATTAAAAATCAACGTGGCCATACCATAGGTTTTGGCGGTCGGCTTATTGGCGAAGGACAGCCCAAGTATCTGAATTCACCTGAGACTCCTTTATTTTCCAAGGGAAGCGAGCTTTACGGCATCTGGGAGTCGCGGCAAAGCATACACCGGGCCGGTTATGCTCTGGTAGTTGAGGGCTACATGGATGTCATCGCCTTGGCAGAGCAAGGGCTGAGCAATGTTGTGGCAACATTGGGTACGGCGACGACCAGTCAGCATCTACAGCGTTTGACCCGTTTAACGAACAAAATCATTTTTTGTTTTGATGGGGATGATGCGGGTCGCCAGGCGGCATGGCGCGCTCTGGAAAATGCACTGCCGCATGTACGCGACGATTTGGCATTGCATTTCATGTTTTTACCGCAAGGGGAAGACCCTGACTCATTTGCCCGCACCCATGGACTAGACGCATTTAATGAGCAAGTTCAACAAGCCCCTGCCTTTTCAGAGTTTTTCCTGCAGGAGTGGGCACGTCGATTTGATTTAAAGCTGGTAGAGGGACGTGCCGCCTGTGTGCATGAGGCCTTGCCCTACTTGGCACAGCTGCCCGAGAGCAATTTCAGCAAGCAGCTTTGTCAGGCATTTGCGCAATCTGTACGTTTGACCTTTGATGAACTCACCGTGCAGCTGAGCCAGCAAAAAGAGCAGACCCAACAGGCAGCAGCACAGCAGGCAAGCAGGGCATCAGGGAGGGCACACAGCCGTGAGGGGGGGCAGCACAGATGGGCAGGAGCGCAGCAGGGCACTGAAAAGCACCATCACCGGCCTGCAGTGCATGCTTTTCAGTACAGCCGCCGCTATCCGACAAGACAAGTCGTGCCCCTGGCGAAACGATTACTGCAATTATTGGTCGCACACCCGCAATTGAGCACGCGCTTAAGTGCTGATCAACTTGAAATTATCGTACAAAGCCCCCATCTGTTATATGTACAGGAGTTGATTGCCTTGATAAATGATACGGGCTGTGCGCACGGTGGGGCGGTTTTGCAGGTCCTGGACCCACAAAGCGAGTTGGCTGTTCAACTCAAGGAAATTACCTCTGCAGTAGATGAGCAAGAAGCGCTCCCTGATCCTCATGCTGAATGGGATGATGCCCTGAAGCGAGTAGAGATTGATGTGATCAAGGCAGAGCAACTAAAACTAATAGAAGATGGTCTGAAAAAAGATGCAGAAAGGCAAAGATATCAGTTCTTGACGCGTAGATTAGCGGAATTGACTACTGCAACATGAACTTAACTAAAGTAAACTTGAAACAGACGGTGGAGCAAT
>DATGTB010000073.1:0-4820 GCA_035302065.1 Paenalcaligenes sp.
AGCCACTGAGATAAAAACAAGAACACTACCAGTGCAATAAAACCCGCACCGACTAATTCCCAATTGATAAATCTGCTGGCCAGTTCCAACAAGTAATCATTGGAAAACTGCAGTACCTCGGGCTGCTCCAACAAACGCCTGAAAGGAGGTAACCAGGTGTCGTAATAAAACAGAGCCACACCAACAGGCACAGCTATGAGGTGGCGCAGTCGATGTAACCAGACAGGGGGTAAGGGAATCAAGAGAGCTGCGGCAAATAGCAGGTTATAAAACACATGCAGGTTGATATAACCGCCCCAGTACAACAGCAGCTTGCTAAAAAAATAGAAATTCCAAAAGCCCAGGCCTCGCCATAACACTCTGGGTACAGTCCGGCCTGGCGGGCTTTGTTCCGCATTTTCAGACCTCATTTCTCACCCAATCCCCAGTTTATGGGGCCAAATTTCTGTTTACAGGAAATAAACTTATGTTAATTATCGTTTCATATTCATTTTAATTCCGAGGATTGGGTTTTCCCATAGGCCATTAGGCCCAGCTACGCGTTACAAAACTACAGTCAGCTCTCCTAATTTTTCGGTAAGCTTCATATTTTCGGAGTAGTCCACCGGACAAGCAATCACCGAAACACCCGGCTCCTGCAAGGCCTGCTCCAGGATTGGCAACAAATCCTGAGCTGCTTGTACGTAATAACCCTGCGCCCCGAAACTTTCCGCATAACGCACAAAATCAGGATTAGTGAAATCCACACTAGCATGATTGCCTAGCTCAATATCCATTTTCCACTTGATTAGGCCATAACTCTCATCTACCCAAACGAGAATTTTCAAAGGGATATTTTCACGTACTGCCGTTTCAATTTCCTGCGAATTCATCAAAAAACTGCCATCCCCCATCACGGCCAATACATTGTGCTCCGGACAAGCCAAATGGGCACCTAGCGCCCCGGGCAAAGCAAAAGACATCGTCGACAAACCATTAGACACAACACAGCCAAATGGCCTATGCGTCGGATATAAACGGGCCATCCACATCTTGATAGCGCCCGTATCCGCCAGCACAATATCCTGTGGTCCGAGGGCGGCACGAATATCAGCCACAATCCGTTGTGGTTTCAAAGGAAAGGAATTGTCCTGGCGAGCTGCCTGTATCTCGTCCTGCAACAGGCCCCGGATTTTGGCAGTCCCTGCCAAGGTACGCAATGGGGTCGCACCCAGCTCACGCTCCAATGCCTGCAAGGCAAGCTTTATATCTTCGATCAGCGCCACCTGCGCATCAAAATGCGCATCTACATCCGCTGCAAAGGTATTGATATGAATGATGATTTTATCTCCTGTCGGATTAATACGTACCGGATCAAATTCCTGCAGTTCGTAACCTACCGACAAGATGACATCCGCCTCATCAAAGGCAAAATTCTCATAATCATGCTGCATGAACCCTATCACCCCGAGAGCGAGCGGATCCTCATCACTAATGACCCCCTTACCCATAAAAGTGGTGGCAACCGGAATTCTGTAGCGCTGGGCAAAATGGGTTAATGCTGCAGCTGCACCGCTACGTGCCACCCCATGGCCAGCCATCATCACGAGCCCACGGGCCTTGCGCAACAAGGCCGCCGCCTGTCTGACTGCAGTCGCCGAGGGCTCACTTTTTGTGCCTGTCGCCACTCTGAGCGGTTTTAATCCTGCTGGCGCAGGAGCACCCTCTATGTCCTGGGGAACGGCCAGATAGGTAGCTCCGGGACGCTCTGCCTGAGCAACTGCAAACGCCTGACGCAGCATTTCCGGCACCGCCGCGGGTGTCAAAATCATATCTGCCCACTTGGTGACGGGCTTGAACATGGCCAGCAAATCCACTATCTGATGTGATTCCTTATAAATGCGATTCAGTCCCACCTGGGCGCTGATAGCCACCAAAGGACTGGAATCTGTCTGTGCATCAGCTGTACCCAACAACAGATTAATCGCCCCCGGCCCGAGAGTCGCAATGCAAACCCCGGCCTTGCCGGTCAAACGGCCATACATATCGGCCATGAAGGAGGCTCCTTGCTCATGGCGTACTAAAATGAAACGGATTTTTTCAGACGCTGCCAGCGCACGTACCAAGCCGATATTTTCCTCCCCGGGAATGCCAAACACATACTCCACGCCCTCGTTTTCCAGGCACTCGACGATTAATTCTGCCACTGTACTTTTATTTTCCATCATCTCGGTTTCCTTTGTCTGTGAGCTAAGGATAGCCATCACTGCGTCAATAAAGACCTACTTTATTAAGGGTTTATCTTAGTTTTTAGCACAAGACCGTAGTGCTAGCATGAACAATGCTTAACTACCTAACCAGCAAAACTCTGAGAAAAAAGGTTGTCCATGCAGCAAGAAAAGCACAATACTCACCCGCAACAAAACTCCTTGTTTCTAAAATTTCAAAATGTCAAAAAGACCTACGACCAAAAAAATCTGGTCGTCAAGGACTTCAATCTAGATGTACAACAGGGTGAGTTTGTCACATTGCTCGGCCCCTCGGGCTCAGGAAAGACGACAGTCCTCATGATGCTAGCCGGCTTTGAGCACATTACCAGCGGGCACATACTGCTCCAGGACAAACCCATCGAGCAGATTGCCCCCTTTGAACGCAATATCGGTGTAGTATTTCAAAACTATGCGCTATTTCCCCACCTGAGCGTAGCAGATAACCTGGCTTATCCACTCAAGGTACGGCGCTTGCCCCGCGCAGAGATTCGAGAGCGGGTGCAGCGTTTTCTGAACCTAATCGAGTTAGGCGAGTTTGGGGACCGCCGGCCCGCACAGCTTTCCGGGGGTCAGCGCCAGCGGGTTGCCCTGGCTCGGGCCCTGATCTTTGAGCCTTCTCTGGTACTCATGGACGAGCCTCTGGGCGCACTGGATAAAAACTTGCGCGAACAAATGCAGTTTGAAATCACACGTCTGCACGAGCGGCTGGGCTTTACCGTCATCTATGTCACGCACGATCAGGCAGAGGCACTAACCATGTCGGACCGCATCGCCGTATTTAACCATGGGGTCGTACAGCAATATGACCAACCTCATATCCTGTATGAACGCCCCAGCAATGCCTTTGTCGCCAGCTTTATCGGGGAAAACAACCTCATCCCCATCCATGACCTGCAACGCAGCGGCGAGTACATACAGGCCCGTCTTAATTCACAGCAACAGCTACGTGCACAAAACGGCAACTGTAATCACGACACCCTGGCACAGGGGATTCTCTCGGTACGACCTGAAAAGGTCCAAATCAATCCCATGCAAAAAACAGACAACGAGATTCGTGCCAAATTCATTACCCACCACTATGTGGGAGATTTTATTCGTTACTACTTTGCCCTGGCAGATGGCACCCAAATCACTGCCAAAAGCTTATCCACTCTAGCGCCCGAGCAGCTAAAAGAAGGCGTCGAGTTTTCCCTGGGCTGGAATGCCAACGATTGCTTTGCTTTTCTGCCCAAGGATGAATAACTGCTTTAACCAACCAAAGAGGAAACTATGAAAAAACCAAATACTACCGTTCGGGCCGCTGTGCTCTTGAGTCTGGCACTTGGTCTGACCGCTGGAGCAGCTCACGCACAACGCCCCTTGACTGCAGTCTCTTTTGGCGGTGCCTATGGGGCAGCCCAGGAAAAACACCAAATCAACCCCTATATGGAGGAGACCGGCAAACAGGTCCTTTTTGAAAACTATACGGGTGGAGTGGCCGAGATTAAGGCACAGGTAGAGTCCGGGCAAGTGCAATGGGATGTGGTCGATATCGAGACCATTGACCTGGAAAGAGCCTGCTCTGAAGGGTTGCTCGAGGAAATTCCTCACGATATTTTGCTACAAGGAGCCGATGGTAGTGATCCACTGGACGACTTTATTCCGGAGGCTCTGGAAAACGAATGCGGTATAGGACAGATTGTCTGGAGTACAGTTTACGCCTACAACGATGAGACTGTGGGTGATAACCCGGCCGTGAGCATCGAGGATATCTTCGATCTCGAAAAAATCCCTGGCAAACGCGGTCTGAGAAAGCGTCCACAGGTCAACATGGAGTGGGCACTGCTCGCAGATGGCGTCCCCTTGGAGGAGGTATACGATGTCCTGGCAACACCCGAAGGGCAGGAGCGAGCCTTTGCCAAGCTAGACACGATCAAGGATGAGGTCGTGTGGTTTGACAGCTGGTCACAGGCACCTCAGCTGCTCAATGACGGCGGCGCAGTATTAGTGCAATCCGCCCACGGTCGTTTTTATGACGCCATTGTGCAGGAGGACAAGCCCTTTACCATCGTTTGGGACGGACATATTTATGACCTAGACGTGTGGAGCATCGTTAAAGGCAGCCCCAACAAGGACGAGGCACTGGATTTCATTGCCTACACCACTGGCACCAAACCCCTTGCCGGCTTTGAGGATGTTGCCTATGGCCCAACCAGAAAATCATCACTTGAGCTCGTTGACCCTGAGGTAGTGGATCATTTGCCTTCCTCGCACCTTGAGGTCGGGGTCAAGGCGGACGGGATTTTCTGGGCTGACTTTGGCGAGTCCCTGGGCGAACGCTTCAACGAGTGGTTATTACAGTAATTAGTTACAAGAGGGAGTCTGCCCTCGCCCTATCATTGAACAATCAAAAATTCCAAAGGCCAGTACATGACGCAAAGCATTGCCCGCAACCAAATGACCGGACTTAATGATGCCGAAGTGCGTAGTGAGCGCAAAGCGCTACGACGGCGACGTCAACAGGCACTGCTTTTGGTTTTGCCTTTGCTGGCCTTTATTTTTTTCAGTTTTGTGGCGCCTATCACCACTATG
>DATGTB010000074.1:0-5155 GCA_035302065.1 Paenalcaligenes sp.
GGTTACTGCTGTGCGGCGATAAAATCACGCACCTGTGGGTAGACAATATTTCTCCAGCGTCGGCCTGAAAATATACCATAGTGTCCACTGCCTTCAACCGTGAGGGTCTGTTTTTTAGCAGCCGGGATGCCCGTGCAAAGCTCCTGGGCGACATGAGTTTGACCCAATCCGGAAATATCGTCCAGCTCACCCTCTATGGTAAGCAAGGCACAGCGGTCAATGGCGCTGACATCGATGAGCTCGCCGTCAATCTCCCATAGGCCGCGGGGCAACAAATGCTCCTGGAACACCACCCTGATCGTATCCAGATAAAACTCAGCTGCCATATCCAGGACTGCATTGTAGTCATCATAAAAGCGTTTGTGCGCCTCGGCATCATTATCCTGACCACGCACCAGCTGTCGGTAAAAATCGTAATGCGAAAGCATATGGCGGTCCGGGTTCATGGCCAGAAAGCCGGCATGTTGTAAAAAACCGGGGTAGACTCGACGGCCCGCCCCCTCATAGCGTGCTGGTACACGGTGGATGAGATTATTTTCAAACCAGCTATAGGATTTGGTAGTGGCCAGACGATTGACCTGAGTGGGCGAACGACGGGTGTCGATGGGACCGCCCATCAAAATCAGACTTTTGGGCAGGGTATCCTGACCAGCCTGCGCCATCAGCGAGACAGCTGCCAACACAGGTACCGTCGGCTGACACACTGCCATGACATGGATGTCCACCCCCAGATACGTTAAAAAGTCACCAACATAGGCAACATAATCATCCAGGTGAAAAGGTCCATGACCCAAAGAGACCATGCGCGCATCTAACCAATCAGTGACATACACATTATGAGTGCGTAACATGGTGCGTACCGTGTCGCGCAAAAGCGTAGCATGATGCCCGGACAGTGGCGCGACAATAAGTACTCGCGGCAGAGTCGCTGCCCTTGGATGTTGTTGCTGAAAAGACAGCAGCTGACAAAAAGGCTTGTCCATGCAGACATCGATGTCAATGGGAACAGGCTCATTCTCTACAATTACCTCGTCAATGCCCCACTCGGGCTTTTGATAGTCCTTGCCAATACGATGGATCAGCTCGTAGCCGGCAGCCAATTGTCTGGACACCGGCGTATAGGCCAGCGGGGACAGCGGATGAGAAAAAAACTGTGCCCCCGTATTGGAAAAAGAGGCGAGCGCACCAAACACGGTGCGCTGCATATCATGTAGGTCATAAAGCATAAAGGTTACCCATTGTGGTGTGTTGGTGTTGTTATATAGGATCTATTTCTTTTTATATAACCTTGGACTTTTTGTCTACATGGTAAACGCCTAGGTTGGCGCTGTACGTTCGGCAGGACTAACGTTCAAGGTATTTGAGTTTGTCCGGCACGCCATTCCATTCCTCGGCATCGGGCAAGGGCCCGCGGGAACGATTAATCATGCCAAACTCCGGTGAGAGCTCGGCATTGAGTTCGATAAAGTGTAGCTGATCTTCGGGGACGTCCTCCTCGGCAAAAATTGCGTTGGCGGGACATTCGGGGATGCATACTGCGCAGTCAATGCATTCGTCGGGGTCAATGACCAGGAAGTTGGGACCCTCGCGGAAGCAATCAACGGGGCAGACATCGACACAGTCGGTATATTTACATTTGATGCAGTTTTCAGTGACGACATGAGTCATATAGGTTTGCTCCGGATAAACACCACATCAATAGATGCGGAGATAAAACAAGAAAATGTTTTGAAAAGATACAATGAAGGTGAGTTGAAAGCTATTTTAGCGTTGATTGTTAGAATACAAGAATAAAACCATTAAACCATCCAGTTAATATGATTATTACTTCCTTACTTGACACGGATCTATACAAGTTCACGATGATGCAGGTGGTTTTGCATCATTTTCCTGCGGCGCGGGTTCAGTATCGTTTTCAGTGTCGTACGCCAGATGTTGATCTGAGCCCTTATCTTGATGAAATACGTCAAGAGGTGCGTGAGCTTTGCCAGCTCAGGTTTACCGAAGACGAGCTCTCCTATCTGGCGGGCTTACGATTTATGAAAAGTGACTTTATCGACTTTTTACGTTTATTTCAACTGCAGGAGCGTTATATCCGTATAGAGCCGGGCGCTGAGGGAGGACTGAGCATCGAGGTAGAAGGGCCGTGGTTGCATACTATCTTGTTTGAAATCCCGGTGCTGGCCATTGTCAATGAAGTGTATTTCAGAAACACCACACCCTATCCTCCACTGCAAGAAGGACGTAAACGTTTGCAAGAAAAGATGAGTCTGGTAGTTGATGATCCCTCCCTGAGTGAGTTCAGGGTAGCAGAGTACGGGACGCGCCGGCGCTTTTCCAGAAAGTGGCATGATGAGGTGGTCGCCACCATGAAAGAGCAGATGGGGGTGCATTTTGCTGGCACCAGCAATGTAGGTCTGGCCAAAAAGCATGGTGTCCTGCCCCTGGGTACGATGGCTCATGAGTATTTGCAGGCTTGTCAGGCGCTGGGGCCTCGTTTGCGGGACTCACAGGTTTTTGCATTTGAGAAATGGGCGCGCGAATATCGTGGGGATTTGGGCATCGCCTTGTCCGATGTGTATGGGCTGGATGCCTTTTTGCGTGACTTTGATATGTATTTCTGCAAGCTCTTTGATGGCGCCAGGCACGATTCAGGGGACCCCTTTGTATGGGGGGATCGCTTGCTGGCTCATTATGAGAAAAATCGGGTTGATCCGCGCACCAAAAGCCTGATTTTTTCGGATGCCCTTGATATTCCCAAGGCCATCGAACTGGCGCGGTATTTTGCCGGCCGATGCAAGGTGGCTTTCGGGATAGGGACCAACCTGACCAATGATTTTAGCCATGACCCTCTGCAGGTAGTGATAAAAATGGTGCGGTGCAATGGCCAGCCCGTGGCCAAGGTATCTGATTCGCCGGCCAAGACCTTATGTGATGACCCGGCGTATCTAGCGTATTTGCGTCACGTGTTCCAGATCCCCGATGAGCCTGATTCAGCTCCGCAGGAGATTAAAGGCTGATACGGGCGGCCAGATTGGCGCCGGTCTCATGAGCCGGGGCGGTTTGCTCCTTGTCCAATCGCTTGGGCGCCCAGATTTGCTTGGCAGTTTGCGCACCGAGCATGCAGATATAGGCAGGCCAAGCCTCATCGAGGCGCCAACCCGTGCAGATGCGTTGCAATTGCTTGAGGGCCTGTTGGCCATCACTGCCTGCACTGATGATGGCGGCATAAGGTCGGCCATTGAGCTGCTCCTGTACCGCATAGTAATAGCGATCAAAAAAGGCCTTCATCTCGCCGCTCAGTGCAGCAAGGTTTTCGGGGGCGCAGAAAATAAAAGCTTGAGCATGCGATAATTGTTCTAAACTGACAGCTGAGCAGGGGGTCATTATCACCTGATGCGTGGCGTTGACCTCGAGCGCTGTAAAAGCCTCGCGTGCCCCCTCAAGGGCGGCTTGCGCAAGCTGCCGACTGGCGCCCGTACGAGAGTGCCAGATGATTAGCAGAGTGGTTTTATCCATGATCCGTCCCATGTCCGTCGATTGATAAAATTATTGGATGATTGCAAATGTCTCCAACGATTTCAACCCCTACACATCATACTCAAGATAGCCCATTTACTGTTCAGTGGCTGGAAAAAATCCAGGCCAAACAGCCGGCAGCGCAGCAGGCGGTGTTTGAGCAGGCAGTACGCTATGCCGAGCCGTGGTTGGTGGGTTCGCGAGGCCGGACCGGTGAGCCCATTGATGCGCACTGTGCGGCCATGGTCGAGATTTTGCAAAGACTGGGTGCCGATGTGCCGACCCAGGCCTGTGCCTTGCTGGCCTATATTCCTGAGGATGCGGATGAGGCCGTGCAGCGGGATAAATTGCAAAATGAGTTCGGCACAGAGATCAACACCCTGGTACAGGGCACACGTGCTTTATACCGCATTGCCCGTATTACGGGGGGCAAGGAGCACGACCCGCGTGCGCACCAGGACCAGCGGGAAATGAAAAGGAAAATGTTGCTGGCCATGGCGGTGGATCTGCGCATTGTGTTGGTGCGGCTGTCCTCGCGGTTGCAGTCCTTGCGCTGGTTTGCCAAAAGCAAAACCCCTTGTCCGGTGGATTTTGCCCGCGAGACCATGGAGCTCTATACCCCATTGGCCAACAGGTTGGGTATTTGGCAGATCAAGTGGGAGTTAGAGGATCTGGCTTTTCGCTTTCTGGACCCGCAGCGTTACAAGGACATTGCCCGCCAGCTTGAAGAGCGGCGGGTAGAGCGTGAAGCCTTTATTGAAAAGGTGGTCAACCAACTATCCGAGGCGCTTGAAAAGGCAGGCATTCAGGCCACGGTCAGTGGTCGTCCCAAACACATCTATAGCATCTGGAACAAGATGCGTAACAAGGATCTGGATTTTAATCAGCTCTATGATTTGCGCGCATTACGGGTGATTGTGGAGGATGAGCGCAGCTGTTATGGCACCTTGGCTCTGGTGCATGCGATGTGGACGCCCTTGACCGACGAGTTTGATGATTATATTTCCCGCCCCAAACCCAATGGCTACCGCTCCTTGCATACGGTAGTGGCGGACGAGCAAGGGCGCAGTTTCGAGATTCAGATTCGTACAGCCGAGATGCATCATTATGCCGAATACGGCATGGCAGCACACTGGCGTTACAAAGAGGCAGGGCCACGTGGTGGCGAGGTAGCGGCCTCATCTGATGAGCAGAAAATCGCCTGGATGCGTCAGCTCCTGGCCTGGGACAATACTGAGCCCAGACCGGACCAGCCTCCTGCAGCGCACAAGCCCGAGGCCAAAGCGGTCGAGCGTATCTATGTCTTGACACCTCAGGCGCGGGTCATAGAGCTGCCCGCCGGGGCAACGCCTATTGATTTTGCGTATTCCTTGCATACCGATCTGGGGCATCGTTGCCGCGGTGCGCGCGTAGATGGGCAGATGGTGCCGTTGAGTACACAGCTGCAAACCGGGCAAACTGTGGAGATAATGGCGGCCAAGTCGGGCGGACCCTCGCGTGACTGGCTAAATCCCAATCTGGGCTTTTTGGCCAGCGGTCGTTCGCGCGCCAAGGTGCGCTCCTGGTTTAATGCTGTTGAGCTGCAGGAGCGTATCAGCCAGGGCCAGAGTCTGGTAGAAAGGGAGTTACAGCGCCT
>DATGTB010000075.1:0-4926 GCA_035302065.1 Paenalcaligenes sp.
TTTTTCTGCCGTGGAAGCCCGCATCAGGACCAAAGCTGCGGCGCCATCCGAAATGGAGGAAGCATTGGCAGCTGTGACGGTACCGTCCTTCTTGAAAGCAGGTCTGAGGGTAGGAATACGATCAGGGTTGGCGCGGCCCGGGGCCTCATCCGTATCAACCACGGTATCACCGCGACGTGAGCTGACAGTAACCGGAGTTATTTCCCAGTCGTAATAGCCTTTTTCGATGGCCTCACGCGCACGGCGCAGGGACTCGATGGCGTAGGCGTCCTGCTCCTCGCGGGTGAAGTTGTATTTGTCAGCACAGGTTTCGGCAAAGATGCCCATGGGCGTATGATCGTAGGCATCCTCAAGGCCATCCAGCGCCATGTGGTCATAGATACGATCATTACCATAACGATAGCCCTGACGGCCTTTCAAAAGCAGATAGGGGGCATTGGTCATGCTCTCCTGTCCGCCGGCAACCACGACATCAGCGCTGCCAGCTGTCAGCATATCGAAGCCCATCATTGCGGTCTTCATGCCCGAGCCACAGACCTTGTGTACCGTGGTGCAGGGGACGTTATCCTTGAGGCCCGCACCCAGTGCTGCCTGCCGGGCGGGTGCCTGGCCCTGACCCGCCTGTAGTACGTTGCCCATCAGCACCTCATCGACAGCGGCAGGATCGATGCCCGCACGCTCCACGGCTGCCTTGATTGCTACGGAGCCGAGCTCGTGCGCGGCCATGGATGATAGACTGCCGCTCATTGAGCCCATGGGGGTGCGAGCAGCTGACACAATCACGATAGGGTCAGACATAGGTTTCTCCTAGTTTGCATTGATAGAGTCTGCACGACGTGCAGGAAGTCTTTTACCAAGACAGTACGGATAAATATTTTCCAGGCGGCCTTGACTGACACGTTGACGGCAGTCCGACCACCATTGGGCGTCCAGTAACTCGGCGTGGTGTTTTTTAAAGGCACGCCGGATACGGGGATCGCCCAACAAAAACCACTCGAACTCCTCTGGAAAAACATCGTTGGGGCCAACGGGATACCAGGGCTCGCTGGCCATTTCAGCCTCGGCATTGGGCGGTTCCGGGATGACCCGAAAATTCATTTCGGTCATGGGCTGAATCTCATCATAATCATAAAACACCAGGCGTCCCAGACGTGTCAAACCAAAGTTTTTATACAGCATATCACCTGGAAAGATGTTGTTGGCTGCCAATTCGCGAATGGCATCACCATATTGTCGAATGGCATGCTCAATCTGGGTTTCATTGGCGCGGCTCAGATAGATATTCAAGGGCAACATGCGTCGTTCAATGTAGACGTGCTCAAGCACAATCAAATCATCGGACTCCTCAATCCGGGAGGGGACCTCCCTGCGTAACTCATCGAGTAACTCGGCCGAAAATCGCGCTCTGGGCAAGGCAACCTGAGAGTACTCCCAGGTATCTGCCATACGGCCGGCCCGATCGTGCTTTTTCACCAACATATACCGATTCTGGACAATTTTATGGGTCATATCCCTTTTGCGAATGCGATCCCGAATCATCTTGAAAACGTAGGGATAAGACGGCAAGGTAAAAACAACCATCACCATGCCTTCGATGCCGGCTGCGCGTTGAAACAGATCGGTGGAATGCTGCAGATGATGCAAAAAATCCCGATAAAAGAGTGTCTTACCCTGCTTTTGCAAGCCGATGGCATTATAGAACTCGGCCTTGGGTTTGCGTGGGAGCAAGGTCTTGAGAAAATTTACATAACCGGCCGGGCATTCCATATCTACCAAAAAATAAGCCCGGGTAAAGCTAAACAGTGTGCTGAGATCGTCCTCGTTGTCGAGCAGGGCGTCGATCTCTATGTGACCACTGTGGGTTTTGGTCAGGGCGATGGCAAAGGGGTAAATCGTGCCATAGTTGATAAAGCGACCTACAATATAAGCACCCTTGTTGCGGAAAAACAGGGAATTCAGCACTTGTATCTGGCAATCTGGACCGATGCGTTGCCCGGGTTCGTAGGACAGGCGGCGGCGCAATATATGCAAGGCGCGGCGCGTCAGCAAACGGACATCGCTGGGCAAATCGGCAAAGGGCGCAGCTAAGCCGAACTCTGTCAGCATGCGTGTAATCGTTGCCTGCACTCCCTCTGAGAGCGGGTAATAAACCCTGTAGGCGGGGGCGTCACTGCCGATATAATCAGTAGCGATGGCTGGCCGGACAAAGATGAAATCGTTATTGAAATAGGTGCGGTGCAGCACCCGACAGGAAACGGAGTTGAAAAAAGTCTCTGCACATTCGGGTTGTTTATGCTCCTCTAGCAAGCGCACGTAGTTGCGCTTGACCTGACGCCAGAAGTCCTCCTGCCCGTGACTGAGCTGCGTCCCGGAGGACTTTTTTGGGGGTTGCAGCTCGCTGTTGCGCAGGGCTCGGGAGACGATGGCGGTGCACTCTCGCACCCGCATGTCATAGTATTCGATACGCTCGCTCGAGAGTTGCTGGATGCTGTGCCAACTGTCAGACTCAAAGAGTACCTTGGCCCGTTGAGCGCTATAACGAAACAAGGCATAGTGGCGGTTGAAGCCATCGAGGATGGTCTGGGCGATCAACTCCGCTGATGGGGCGCGTTGCGCAGGCTCTATTGTGGTGAAATCGTTTGGGCTCGACATGATGGATACAGCGCACAAAAGGGCGATGTAATGATATTAGTGGAAAATCCATTTTACCTAAAGGCACATTGTGCATTATTTTTGTGCAAAGCAGCAATTAGGGTTAACCGCCGGCCTGTGATGGCTGTCCAAAGGCCGAACTTGTTATGTTTGGTGCAAGACGTATGCCCGTTCCCTGTGTATTGTTAATAGGTCAATCCTTTATCTTTTAAATACTATGACAGCAGAGATATCAACACAGGAATTAAGTTATCCCTTTGGTGAAGAGTTGCCGGATTTTGGTCAGCTAAAACAGGTGCATCCGGATTTGTACTGGATGCGTTTGCCTTTGCCCTTTGCCCTGGACCATATCAATGTCTGGTTGCTCAGGGATGAGTTCGCAGGACAAGACGGCTGGACCCTGATCGATACCGGTGTTGCCCGACCCGAGCAAAAGGCCATCTGGCAGTCAGTGTTTCAGCAGGGCTTGCAGGGGTTGCCCATCGTGCGGGTTCTGGTAACCCACATGCACCCGGATCATGTCGGTTTGGCCGGCTGGCTGTGCAGACATTGGCAGGCGCCATTATGGATGAGCATGACTGATTATATGGTGGCCAGTTTATGGGCAGAGCCTGCCACTGCGAGTGCCCATCACCGGTTGGGGCAGTTAAGTGCCGCATATTATCAGCGTCATGGGCTCAGTGATGCACAACGATTGGCCGAGATTGGGCAGCGTGATAGTTATTATGCTGATTTGGTGACGCCATTGCCGGCCTCTTTTAATCGGCTCATGCATGGCGATCGGATACAAATCGGCGCCTGCCAGTGGCAGGCCATAGCTGGATACGGGCATGCGCCGGAGCATATTTCCCTTTGGTGCCCGCAGGCCAATGTATTAATTTCAGGGGATATGGTTTTGCCACGTATATCCACCAATGTCAGCGTTCATGCTTACGAACCGGAGGCGAACCCCCTGGCCCTTTATTTGCGCTCACTCAATGAGTTTGCAGCCGTCGATGAGCAGGCGCTGGTTTTGCCCTCGCACGGGCGGCCTTTTCATGGGGTGCATGTGCGCATCCGTGAACAACAGGAGCATCATCAGGCGCGCTTGCAGGAGACCCTGCAGGCCTGTCAATCAAAGGAGGGCCTGTCGGCGGCCGAGTTGGTGCCGCTCATGTTCAAACGCAAGCTCGATACTCATCAGCTGACCTTTGCCATGGGCGAGGCCATTGCCCATTTGCACTTTTTGTACCATGAAGGTCGCATAGAGCGCCGCTTGGTGGATGGGGTTTACAGGTTTTACGCTAAATAGCATACACAGTACAAGGAAGACTTATGTCTACAGAACAACAGAAACTGGATACTTATTTACAGCATGTCGGTTTGGCCGCTTTTGACCAGCATGGCACCGCTGCCGTACCTTTGCCGGCCGAGCGTTCCAGTACCGTGCGTTTTGAGAGCCTGGCACGCCTCGATCAGGCATTGCAAAGTCGGGCACAGGGACAGAAGGAGCCGCCGGTGTATGGGCGGGGCGGATTGTCCACGCACCGCGCGCTTGAGGATGTGTTTTGTACTCTGGAGCAGGGTTGTGGCGCTTTTTTGTTGCCTTCGGGCATGGCTGCCATCAGTCATGCGCTGCTGAGCTTTTTACAGCAAGGCGATCACGTACTCATCGCAGATTGTGTCTATGCGCCGGTACGCCGTTTTGCTGAGGACATGCTAAGCCGCATGGGAGTGGAGTTCAGCTATTGCGTTCCTGATATAGAGGCATTGGCGCAGGCTGTGCGCCCCAATACCAAGGTGTTGTATCTGGAGTCTCCCGGTTCTTTGCTATTGCAAATGTTGGATTTACCTGCATTAAGCCAATGGGCCCATGCGCAGGGTCTGTTGGTCATGGCGGATAATACCTGGGGCTCAGGCTATATTTACCAGCCGTTGGCCCTGGGGGTGGATATTTCTGTGGTGTCAGGTACCAAATATGTGGGCGGGCACTCGGATTTGATGTTGGGGGCAGTGGTGACCCGTCATGAGGAGCATTTGAAACAACTCCATGATGTGCACTACGCCATTGGCTTTGCGGTGGGGGCAGATGATGTATGGTTAGCCCTGCGCGGTGTGCGCACCTTGCCCTTGCGTATGCAGCAATCGGCAGCAAGTGCATTGCAGCTTTGCGAGCAATTGGCCTTGTGGCCAGAGGTGCAGCGCATTTTTCATCCGGCCTGGCCAGAGGACCCCGGACATGCACTTTGGCAACGGGATGCACAGGGCTCTAATGGCATGTTGTCCATCGCCTGT
>DATGTB010000076.1:0-9555 GCA_035302065.1 Paenalcaligenes sp.
ACAATGGCCAGATTGGGTTTTTCCAGCAGCGTCAGATCTCCTTTGGCATATAACAATATAGGAGGGTCGTGCAGATTGAATAACCGTTTGGGGTAGTGTTCGTCGGCTATGGTAATGAGGTGTTGATCCGGGCTTTGAGCCCACTGCAAGGTGGCTTGTATGAGCTGCTCCTGATCGCTGTCTGGTTCGGTACGCAACGCAGCTGCCACCTCAGTGCTGACGCAACGTCTCAGGCTTTGGATGGGTTGTTGAAAAATATTTTGTGGCAGACCAAACTCTGACAATAGTAATAACACCTGTGCTGATCCGAGCTTTGGGGTCATGGTGAGTTTGAGCCATGCGCTTAATTCCTCTGTGGTTGCTTGTGTTTGATTCATGGGCTCATAGTACAATGTAGGTGTTCAAAATAGATTTTCTGACACTATAAATGCTTTATTGCATCATCGATAGATAACTATGGCTATATTACCCATCTTGAAATATCCCGATCCACGCCTGCATATCGTGGCAGAGCCCGTAGCGCAGGTTGATGATCGTATCCGGCAGCTTGTCAGTGACATGGCCGAGACCATGTACGCAGCGCCAGGCATCGGTCTGGCGGCCACTCAGGTTGATGTCCATGAGCGGGTGATTGTGATTGATATCACCGAGGATAACAGTGACTTGCTGGTGTTGATTAACCCTGAGATTACTTGGCGCAGTGATGAGCGTGAGGTCTTTGAGGAGGGTTGTTTATCAGTCCCCGAGACCTACGAGAAGGTTGAGCGTGCCGCTGAAATTCGTGTGCGGGCACTCAACGAGCAGGGCGAGCCCTTTGAGTTTGAGGCGGATGGCTTGCTGGCGGTCTGTGTGCAACACGAAATTGATCATCTCGACGGCAAGGTATTTGTCGAGCATCTCTCTTTGCTCAAACAAAACCGCATCCTCACCCGTTTGCGCAAGCAACAGCGTGAGGCCCGTCGCGCCACTGAAAAGAACCAGGTTGCAGTATGAGTCTGAGCGTTGTGTTTGCCGGCACGCCCGAGTTTGCCGAGCAGGCCCTGCAGGCGATTATCGCCGCCGGCCATGAGGTGCCTTTGGTACTCACCCAACCCGATCGGCCCTCCGGTCGGGGGATGCAGTTACGACCCAGTCCGGTCAAGCAGGCTGCCGAGGCCGCCGGGATAGCCGTGGCCCAGCCTGAGGGGCTCCGACTTGACGGTCGGTATGCCGAGCAGGCCAGCGCCGTGCAACAGCAACTACAGGATTTGGCACCTGATGTCATGGTTGTGGCAGCCTATGGGCTGATTTTACCCCAGTGGGTGCTGGATTTGCCCCGATACGGTTGCATTAATATTCATGCCAGTCTTTTGCCGCGTTGGCGGGGTGCAGCCCCCATACAGCGCGCCATTGATGCGGGGGATAGTCAAACAGGGATCAGCATCATGCAAATGGATGCCGGGCTGGATACTGGTCCGGTGCTGCTCAGCAAGCCATTGGCAATCACTGCAACGCACACTGCCGGGCAGCTCCATGACGAGTTGGCGGCCCTGGGAGCCGAGGCGGTGCTCGAGGCGCTAGCAGGTTTATCTACAGGCCAACTACAGCCGCAGCCGCAGCCCGAGGGGGCGACCTACGCAGAAAAACTTGAGCGTAGTGAGTCGCAGATTGATTTTTCTTGGTCGGCAGAGCGTATTGCACGTCGGATTCGGGCTTTTAACCCCTTTCCCGGGACGACGATCGAATTACCCGGGGTCAAAGGGGCGGTCAAGGTATGGGCCGCGCAGGCGCTGGATGTGCCGGCAACTGTTGCCGCAGGCGAAATACAGGCGGTCAATAGCGACAGCATCGATATTGCCACAGCGCAAGGGGTGCTGAGGGTTACTGAGCTACAGCGCCCTGGTGGACGTCGCCAATCAGCCCGGCAATTCATCCCGGGCTGGTCGTATGCTCAATCTTGATACGCAGGCCAGAGGCAGCCCGGACAGGCTGCCCGTTTGCCGTTTTCAAAACAGTACGCGCTCTATCCCGCCTGCGTTGGCTGCCTTGACATAGTCCTCGAGCCAGGAGTCTCCCAGGATATGTTTGGCCATTTCCACTACAATATAATCCGTTTTAATTCCTGTGTCGTCCTGATAGCGACTGAGTCCTTGCAGGCAGGAAGGGCAAGAAGTGAGCATCTTTATCTGCCCGGTGTGCCCGTCATCGCGTATGCGGGCCTGATCCTTTTGCAGCTCCTCCTGTTTGCGAAAACGAATTTGTGTCGAGATATCAGGACGCGTGACTGCCAGGGTGCCTGATTCTCCGCAACAGCACTCGCTCAGGGTGGTTTTACTGCCCATCAACTGATCGACAGTGCGCATCGGGTCGCCTTGTTTGAGCGGGCTGTGGCAGGGATCATGGTACATGTATTGCACTCCCTCAATGCCCGCGAGCCGGATGTCCTTTTCCAGCAGGTACTCATGAATATCAATCAACCGACTGCCCGGAAAGATTTGATCAAACTGATAATCTGCCAACTGGTCATAGCAGGTCCCACAGCTGACGACGACTGTCTTGATATGCAGATAACTCAAAGTAGTCGCCAAGCGATGAAATAGCACCCGGTTTTCCGTGACGATTTCATCCGCCTTGTCCTCCAGTCCGTGGCCTCGCTGTGGATAACCGCAGCACAGGTAACCGGGTGGTAGCACCGTTTGTACCCCGGCATGCCACAGCATGGCCTGGGTAGCGAGCCCTACCTGTGAAAACAGGCGCTCGGAACCGCAGCCGGGGAAATAAAACACCGCCTCTGTATCGACCTTGGTTTTGATCGGATTACGGATTATCGGCACGTATTTTTTGTCTTCGATGTCGAGCAGTTTACGTACGGGTTGTTTAGGCAGGCCACCAGGCATCTTTTTATTAACAAAGTGGATGACCTCCTCACGTATAGGCGGGCGACCCACTGTGGCAGGTGGTTGGGTTGTTTGTTTGCGGGCCGCTGTAGCAAAGAGCTCATTGCCCAGCCGTTGGGCTTTATAGCCGCCACTCAAGAGCTTGCGCGTGCTGTTGATGACCCGGGGGTCTTTGGTGTTGAGGAAAAAGAGGGCGGCTTCACCGGGCAGGCTTTTGGTTTTTTTGCCCATTTTCTGCAATAGAGAGCGCATTTCCATGGATACATCGCCAAAATCTATGTCCACAGGGCAGGGATTAAAGCATTTGTGGCATAAGGTGCAGTGATCGCCCACATCTTCGAACTCTTTCCAATGCTGGGTACTGATGCCTCGTCGGGTCTGCTCTTCGTATAAAAAAGCCTCAATGAGCAAGGAGGTGGCCAGTATTTTATTGCGTGGTGAATACAGCAGATTGGCGCGAGGCACGTGAGTGGCACATACCGGCTTGCACTTGCCGCAACGCAGGCAGTCTTTGATGGCATTGGCGATGGAGCCTATTTCACTGCGCTGCATGATGAGTGATTCATGGCCCAACAGGTTAAAGCTGGAAGTCCAGGCCTGCTCGAGGCCTGATCCGGGCATGAGTTTGCCGGCGTTAAAGCGCTGGTCAGGATCGATTTCCTGCTTGTACTGATGAAAGGGTGCGAGCTCCTCTGCGGTCAGGTATTGGTATTTGGTCAGGCCAATCCCGTGCTCACCCGAGATGACTCCGTCCAGGTCGCGGGCAATAATCATGATGCGATCAACAGTTTGATTGGCCTCCTGCAGCATCTCATAATCATCTGAGTTGACTGGGATATTGGTGTGGACATTGCCATCGCCGGCGTGCATGTGCAGGGCGACAAAGAGTCTGCTGCGCAGCACTTTCTGGTGAATGGCATTGAGTTTATCGATGATTCCGGCATAGGCTGCCCCCTGAAAGTGTTCTGTCATGCGCGCCCGAATCTCTGATTTCCACGAGGTGCGCAGGCTGTGATCTTGTAATAGCTCAACAATCAGGGTATCTGGCGCAGCTTGCAGACGCTGTTGCAGGACTTTTTCCTGCTCGGTGTAACCCAGCTCCTGCAGGGTCTCCAGGTTGTCGGCCAGCGGGCTATCCAGATTATCCAGCAGCCACTGCCAGCGGCGGCGTACGGTCGCCAGCGTATGTAGGGCTGCTTGTCGGCGCGCCTCGACAAAGGAGGTCTCGTCAGGCTCATCATCCTGTGTTAGTGTCTCTGTACGTAGTGGCAATTCGCCCTGCAGAAACGCTTCCAGAGTGTCCACGAGACGTAGCTTGTTTTTGGTGGAAAGCTCAATGTTGATGCGCTCTATTGCATTGGTGTACTCGCCCATGCGCTCCAGGGGGATGACAACATCCTCATTGATTTTGAAGGCGTTGGTGTGACGGGCTATGGCTGCAGTACGACTGCGGTCCAGCCAAAACCGGCGGCGGGCCTCCGCACTGGCTGCTGTAAAGCCTTCTCCCTGACGGCTATTGGCCAAACGTACGACCTCGGCTGCTGCGCGGGCGACAACCTCCTCGTCATCGCCCACAATATCGCCTATCAGAACCATTTTGGGCAGGCTGGCACGCTTGCTTTTGGTGCTATAACCTACTGCTCGCAGATAGCGTTCATCCAGATGCTCCAAGCCGGCAAGCAAAGCCCCCTGTTGACGCCCCTCACCATCCAGGTAGTTCTTGATTTCCACAATGGAGGGTACGGCCAGATGTGCCGGACCAAAAAACTCCAGGCAGACCGTGCGTGTATGGGCCGGCATGCGGTGCAGGATCCAGCGTGCTGCTGTAATGAGACCGTCGCAGCCTTCCTTTTGTACGCCCGGCAGGCCGGCTAGGAATTTATCTGTGACATCCTTGCCCAGTCCGGTCTTGCGAAAGGTATGGCCCTCGATGACCAAGGTCTCAGTGCGTAGCACCTGTTGGCCGGGGGCGCTCTGTCCATCGGACCATTGCAGTTCAAAAATGGCTTTATCGACCTCGTGGATCTTGCCCAGGTTATGGTTGATGCGGGTTACTTCCAGCCAGTTGCCTTGTGGATCTATCATGCGCCACCAGGCCAGATTATCCAGCGCAGTTCCCCACAGCACGGCTTTTTTGCCGCCGGCGTTCATGGCAATGTTGCCGCCGATGCAGGAGGCATCAGCAGAGGTGGGGTCAACGGCAAAGACGTAGCCCGCTGCTTGGGCCGCCTCGGCAACGCGTCGATTAACCACTCCGGCCTGGGTTTCTATGGTTGCTACCGGTGTGTCCACCCCGGGCAGATTGGTGTGTTGCACCGCACTCATTTGCTCGAGCTTTTCGGTATTTATGACCACACTATGAGGACTGAGCGGGATCGCACCGCCAGTGTAGCCAGTGCCCCCGCCGCGTGGGATGATGGTCAGATGCAGCTCGAAGCAGGCTCGTACCAGGGCGCAGACCTCGGCCTCGGTATCCGGGGTGAGTACTACAAAGGGATAGGCTACTCGCCAGTCGGTGGCATCCGTGACATGGGAGACACGTGAGAGGGCATCAAATTTGATATTGTCTGCGTGGGTGTGAAGCAGGAGATGTTTTTTGACCTGATGCCGAAAGCTGTTGGTGTAGTGCAGCTCGCGTTCAAACTGCCGTACTGCCTCGCGAGCGGCATGGAGCAAGCGGAGCACTTTTTGGTCACGCTCCGGGACGTGGGTCTCACGGCGCGCATCGATTTCCCTGAGGCGCTGATGCAGGGAGTCCACCATTTGCTTCAGACGCTTTGGGTTGGCCAGTAGATCATCCTCTATATAGGGGTTGCGTTTTACGACCCAGATATCGCCGATGATCTCAAAAAGCATATAAGCAGACCGTCCTGTACGGCGCTCTGAACGCAACTCACTGAGCATTTCCCAGGCCTCCTCGCCCATGAGGCTGAGGATAATTTCGCGGTCGGAAAATGAGGTGTAGTTATAAGGTATCTCACGTAACCGTGACTGATGTTCGGGTTGGGCGGCCAGGTAGTAACTGGCAAGGGGAGCATTCATGGCAAGATCAACGATTCAATAAGATAGGACAAGATTAGAATTCAAAACCCAGATAAGGGGCGATCCAGATCAGGAAAGTCGTCATGAGCACATAGCGTAAAAATTTTCCGATCGCCATATAAAATGTGCTTTGGGCAATGGGGAGTCGCAGCCAGCCGGCCAAGGCGCACAGGGGATCGCCTACAATGGGCAGCCAGGACAACAGCAAGGCCGGTGGTCCAAAGCGCTCGAGCCAGCGATTGATGAGCCGATGCCAGCGGCCGGCAGTTTTTTGGCCATAATCGCTTTCCTGCTGTTTATCGGGATTGTTTTGACGCCATCGTTCGTAACCCCGCTGCGCCAAGGCGCCTGTCCAATAGCTGGTCAATCCTCCCAGTGTATTGCCAACGGTCGCTACCAGCACAGCTGGCCAAAACATGTTGGGTGCAAGCGACACATAACCAAAGACCGCAGGCTCTGACCCCAGGGGCAGGAGCGTGGCGGAAATAAAACTGACAACAAAAATGGCGCTCAGGCCAACCTCGGGTAAGGCAAATGTAGTCAGTATCCATTGTACAAGGTCTTGGACCCAGGCTTCTATCATCTGTGATGGCCAAAAATAGTATAGACAGGAAAGGCTAAAGTGTACATTGACATGAAATGATTAGGGCAGTCAGAAGCCCTGTGTTATTCTTTTTTAATTTATTGCGGCACCCTTGCTTCTGGACATGATGTGTTGCAGTAGTTGATCTAAAGGGTATTACATTTTCTAGTGGCTGGTATGACCTATTATGTCTAATGACTATTTAAAACGTATCCTCACGTCCAAAGTGTATGACGTGGTTACGGAAACTCCCCTGGAATTGGCGCCTTTGGCTTCTGCGCGATTGAATAATCGAATTTTGCTCAAACGCGAGGACCAGCTCTCTGTGTTTAGTTTTAAATTGCGGGGCGCTTACAACAAGATGGCCAACATGGGCGCAACTGAGCTCGAGCGCGGGGTTATCGCTGCTTCGGCGGGCAATCATGCCCAGGGAGTGGCGTTTTCTGCTCAGCGTCTGGGTATCCGGGCGGTGATCGTTATGCCTGTGACCACCCCGCAGCTGAAAGTCGATGCTGTGCGCAATTTGGGCGGTGAGGTTGTGTTGATAGGGGATAGTTTTACCGATGCCTATGAGCATGCCCTTACTCTGGAAAAGGAGCAGGGGCTGACCTTTGTTCACCCCTTTGATGATGAGAATGTGATTGCTGGTCAGGGTACCATCGGTATGGAGATTTTACACCAGCACCCCGGCCCCATTGACGCTGTCTTTGCACCGGTGGGAGGTGGGGGATTAATTGCTGGGGTGGCTTCTTATATCAAGCAACTACGCCCAGAGATTAAGATCATCGGAGTCCAGACCGAGGATTCCAATGCCATGCAGCGCAGTTTTGTGGCCCGGCGTCGTGTAAATCTCAAGGAGGTGGGCTTGTTTTCTGATGGCACAGCAGTGCGGGAGGTTGGTCAGGAGACTTTCAGGCTTACACGCAAATTTGTTGATGATTTTGTGCTGGTGGATACCGATGCCGTGTGTGCTGCCATCAAGGACGTATTTCAGGATACCCGTAGTGTGCTTGAGCCGGCAGGGGCGCTGGCCTTGGCTGGAGCCAAGCGTTATATACGGGAAAATCGGCTCAATGGGCAGACTTTTGTGGTTATCACCTCCGGGGCCAATATGAATTTTGAGCGCTTGCGTTTTGTCGCTGAACGCGCTGATGTGGGCATGGCACGTGAGGCTTTATTTGGTGTCACCTTGCCCGAGGAAAGGGGCAGTTTTTTGCGGCTGTGCAAGGCTCTGGGTGAGCGCTCAGTCACAGAGTTCAACTACCGTATCTCAGATGCACAGACTGCTCATGTATTTGTGGGTTTGCAGATTCAAGCCGAACGCGAGATTGCCGAGATCGAGCAAAATTTCATTAACCAAGGTTTTCCCGTCATCAATCTGACGGATAATGAGATGGCTAAAAGCCATTTGCGCTATATGGTGGGTGGGCGTTCAGAGTTGGCTGAGCATGAGCAATTGTTTCGTTTTGTTTTTCCTGAGCGTCCGGGCGCTTTACGCAAGTTTTTGCAGGCCATGAATCCCGAGTGGAATATCAGCTTGTTCCAATACCGTAATTATGGGGGAGATTATGCCCGTACCCTGGTCGGAATACAGGTGCCGCCAAAAGATAAAAAAGAGCTCAAGAAATTCCTCAGCGAGCTAGGCTATCCTTATTGGAATGAAACCCATAACCCCGCCTATAGGTTGTTTTTATAACAGGCTCAGGCAGAAGAGGGCGGTGGGACGACCCGCGTTGCAGGAAAATGCAGGGCAAAGGTACTGCCATGATTCAGGCGGCTTTGTATGACGAGTCGCCCTTGGTGGCGCACAGCGACATGCTTGGCGATGGCCAGTCCCAGTCCGGTGCCGCCGGTCGCCCGGCTGCGGGCCTTATCCACGCGATAAAATCGCTCAGTCAGACGGGGAATATCCTCACTGGCGATTCCAATCCCGGTATCACGGACGGTAAATACTGCCTCTTGTAAATGATTCTTGTGCCATTGCACATGAATGGTCCCCTGGTCAGGGGTATAACGGACGGCATTATTCAACAGATTGCCCAGAGCAGAGGCCAGTTCGGTTTCAATGCCAAGGATGTGCAAATCACGGGTTATTTCCACCTGGAATTGATGCTGATTTTGTGACAAGGCCATGCTTTGGTTCAAGGCTTGCTCTATCAATTGCGGCACATCGACAGTGGTGCGGGGGGTAGTGCTCGCAGCTTCCAGTGCTGCCAGGGTGAGCAGATCAGAAACCAGGGCGCGCATGTGCTGGGCTTGCTCCATCATCAAGCGTAAGTAATGCTGCCGTTGAGCATCGTCCAAATCTGCAGGCGGCGTGTCATGCAGGGTTTCTATGAAACCGTACAGCACAGTGAGCGGGGTGCGTAACTCATGGGAGACATTGGCCACAAAATCCCGGCGGGCGCGCTCTAGTTGCTCCAGCTGGGAGATATCCCGACTCACAAGCAAATAATGCCCCAGACCATATTGGGAGATGTAGATGAGCAGGGACTGCGGATAATCGGGTGTGTGATTTTTCAATAGCAAAGGCTGCTCCCACTTTTTATTTCGTACGTAAGAGATAAACTCTGGATGTCGCACAATATTGAAAATGGGCTGCCCCCGATCCGAGGATAGGTTAAGTCCCAGATGATTGCTGGCGATCTGATTGCCCCACTGTATGTGAAAGTCCTGATTCAGGCTGACAGTGCCGTCAGGTAGCGCCTCGCCGGCCATGATGATCGCGTCCACCTGGCTTTTAAGTTGGTGTATTTGCAGACGGTTTTGTTTGAGCTGTCTATAAATGGGGGCAAGAATATGATCCCAGGGGCCTACTGAGGCAGGGGGAGCAGTATGCAGGTTGGCAGTCCAGTGATTGATTTTCTGCAGCTGATGGCCGCTAACGAGCACCATGATTAATAAGCCCACGGCAAAGGCTGCCCAGCCGGTTGCGGCCCCGAGCCACCAGCCCAATAGCCAACCAATAAAGGCAAGGATTAAAATGGTACTGTGGGTTTTATTCATGTCAGGGCCACTATTGATAACAAACTAGGGCTTATGGCTAAAACGGTA
>DATGTB010000077.1:0-3008 GCA_035302065.1 Paenalcaligenes sp.
GTACCCGGCTCATCGTAGGCTACGAGACGCTCCTCACCGATAATCTGATTGATAAAGGTGGATTTACCGACATTGGGTCGTCCGACAACTGCCAATTTGATCCGCTCCGGCAGCTCGTCAGTCTCTGTTTGCTCGGTGTCATCGGTAACTGCAGTCTCTGGTAAAGTGGCCAGCACCTGCTCGATAAGCTGATAAACCCCATCCCCGTGGGCAGCAGAGATCAAATGAGGTTCACCCAGCCCGAGCTCATAAAAATCCACCCCGGCTGCCGTGTGCTGCATGCCCTCGGCCTTGTTCACGGCCAGAAACACCTGTTGTCCCGTGCGGCGCAGATGATCAGCAATTTCAAAATCCAGCGCATGGATTCCCTCTCGTACATCGACGAGAAATATAACCGCATCCGCTTCAATAATCGCCTGCTCGGTTTGCTGCGCCATTTCTTTTTTGATGCCCACACGGGCAACCGGCTCAAAACCACCAGTATCCACTACCAGATAAGGACGTGATCCAACCCGCCCTTCGCCATAATGGCGATCGCGGGTCAAGCCGGGAAAATCAGCGACCAGTGCCTGGCGGGATCGCGTCAAGCGATTAAATAATGTTGATTTACCAACATTCGCCCGGCCGACTACGGCAATGACAGGCAAGAAGGTATTGTTTTTTGGTTGCTTCAATTGACACCAACAAAAACTAGTTGACCATTATCTGTTTGTACCAGCACCCCGCCATCGATGGCGACCGGTTGAGATACGATTGGGCGCGAAGACACCTGCACCCGTGCCATCTGCCGTCCATCATGTGGGGCCAGGAAATGCAAAAAGCCCTCAAAATCACCAACTGCGACTACCCGATCATGTACCGCGGGGGCTGTGAGACGGCGATTCCGCAAGGCGTTTTGCTCCCAAACCAGGTGACCGCTATCCAATCCAAAAGCATGGACTTTATCACGTGTATCAGCAGCATAAACCATCTGATTATTCGCTCCTATCCCACGTGCGGTTGAAAAATCTTCTGCCCATACTGGCTGGGCCTGATCTGCCATGTCGAAACAGACTATGCGCCCCTGATAGGAGGCTGCACACATCAGGGAGCCAACAAGTAAAGGCCTACCGACAACGTCGCTAATACGCTCCAAGTCAGTAGCACCAAAAGACTGTGAAACGATGCCCTCCCACTGTAATGCACCCGAAGAGGCGTCAATCAGTAGCACCCGTCCATTGGGCATCCCCGTGACCACGAGACCATCAAGAATTTCCATCTGCATATTGGTTTTCAATGCCAGGGCTGGACCGGGCCGCTGCAAATTCCAGAGGGGCTCGCCTGAGCGCGCATCAAAAGCCTGCACCCGATAATCACTACTGCGCACCACGACCACACCCGAACCCACGGCCGGGGGGATATTGACCTCGCTCGAAGCCTTGCTGCGCCATAACTCTTTGCCCTGGTTATCCAATGCAATCACTGTGCCATCCGGTGCCGCCACAGCCACCACTTGGCCATCGGTGCCGACACCTGCGGACAAACGCGTGCCCAAATTAGCAGACCACTGCACTCGACCGGATGAAAGATCCAGACGACTCACCTGGCCCGAAGCACTCGCCGCATACACGCTATTACCCTCGACATAGGGGATAAATCCGTAGCCCGAACCGCTGCCAATCGGAGCACTCCAGCGCACTGCCACAGGCATGCGCGCCTCATAATCCTCAAGTGGGGTAGGCTCAAAACGCGGATCCTTGCTCGAAAACATCGAGCATGCGCCAAGGAGCAAAAAAGCGCAGAGTACCGCTCCACGCCATAGTCCAGAGTAAAAATGATGCGGGAAAGTCATGGTTATTCCTTGTTCAGGGCATCGATCTTAAGCTGTATTACATTGGATAGAGGCTGGTTGGCGAAATAATGAAGCGCATCCTCCCATTGCTCTTGAGCAGCTTTTGCATCCCCCTGGGCAAAATACAAATCCCCTCGCCGATCGGCAAATAGCCCCTCAAACCCGACACTATCATGCGCTAGCTGACGTAGCCCTTGCTCGTACTCCCCCTGCTGCAACAAGATGGCGGCCAACCTTAAACGCGCCACCGCCGTTGCTACCGGATCGTGATTGTGCTCAATAAGCCAAAGCAATTGTTCTTTAGCCTCTGAAACTGCTCCTCGTTCGAGCAAGGCCGTGGCTGCCAATAAAACCCCTCGACTAGTATACGCCGACTGAGCATAGTCATTACGCAATACCTCGCTGGCAGCCTTTAGGCGGGCCAATGCATCGGCATCATTCATGGGCTCATGTGCAGCTACCTCGAGAGCTTCAAAATACCCCATTGCCTGCTGTGCCTGATAGCCCTGATACCATTGCCATCCACGCCAACCCAACACGCTTGCCGCGATTAGCACCACGATGGCAACAATCAAGGTACCATGCTTGTCCCACCAATCTTTTAATGCGTCCAGTTTTTCCTGCTCTTCTAAATCATATGCCATATCGCTAAATCCTAGCCTTTAAAACTGCGGGCAACTGCGCAAAAGGAACCTGCTCTTGCTGCTCATCCTGATCCTGTGCCTCATTTGCCCTTAGCCATTTTATACTGGCTTGCTCGCTAGCAAGCTCATTTTCACCCAATATGACGGCGACCATTGCGCCGCTGTTGTCCGCCCGGCGGAACTGGGCACGGAAGCTTTTTGGTCCAGCATGGACAATAACCCTTAAGTCGACATCGCGCAATGCCTCGGCCAGGCGCATGGCAGCTCTTTGCCCAGCATCATTCTGGTAGACCATATAAACATCACACTCTGCTACTGCAGGCAAAATATCCTGCTGGCGAACCAGCTCCAGCAACCGCTCCAGACCGATGGCAAAACCTACACCCGGCGTGGGCCGCCCCCCAAGCAGCTCAAACAAACCATCATAACGACCACCGCCGCATACAGTGCCCTGAGCCCCGAGTCGATCAGTGATCCACTCAAAGACCGTCAAATTATAATAATCCAGTCCTCGCACCATGCGGGGATTCAGC